>CBDUBX010000009.1:0-28705 GCA_965365495.1 uncultured Burkholderiales bacterium | reverse complement strand
GACGACGATGTCGTCGCGGTGGTGGCCGAGCGCGATCTTCGTCGCGCCGAGCTCGGACGCGACGCGGTACAGGATGCCGCGGCGCAGCCGCGAGCACAGGCTGCACATCGTCTGGCCTTCCGGCACGAGCTTCTTGACGATCGAATACGTGTCCTGCGTCTCGATGCGGAAGTCGACGCCGCGTTCGCGCAGGTAGCGCGGCAGCACGTCGGCCGGGAATCCGGGCTGCTTCTGGTCGAGGTTGACGGCGACGAGGTCGAATGCCACCGGCGCGCGCTCGCGCAACGAGATCAGCAGGTCGAGCAGCGCGTGGCTGTCCTTGCCGCCCGAGACGCAGACCATCACGCGGTCGCCGGCTTCGATCATCCGGTAGTCGGCGATCGCCTGGCCGACCTGACGGTGCAGCTTCTTGCCGAGCTTGTTGGCTTCGAACGCCGCGCGCCGCGGGTCGGGCGCACGGGCCCGTTCACGCGGCGGACCGAGTTCGGTAGGGACGGTCTGCATCTCAGTCCTTGATGCCGAAGACCTCGACGCCGACGGCGTCGCAGTCGGGGTAGACGTCGGGCTTTTCGGTGGTCACGCGCGCGGCGCGCACCATCGGGTGGGCCAGCAGCCGCGCGAGCACGTCGTCGGCGAGCGTCTCCTGCAGGTGGACGTGGCCTTCGGCGACGCGCGCGGCGATCTCGCGGCGGATGAAGTCGTAGTCGAGCACTTCGTCGAGGCGGTCGTGGCGCGGCGTCGACAGCGCCAGCGGCACGTACAGGTCGACGTTGAAGACCACGCGCTGTTCGCCGCGCTTTTCGAAGTCGTGGACGCCGATGTTGATCCACACCTCGTAGCCGCGCAGGAACAGCCGCCGGCAATCGGCGAGCTGCGGATGGGTGAGCGCATGCATCAGCGCGCCACCTCAGCCGCCGCGGCGCGAACGAGGTGCAGCACGTCGCGCGGTTGCGGCCGCAGGTGCTGACCGCCGTCGACGACGAGCGTCGTGCCGGTCACCGCCTTCGCGTGCAGCAGGTAGCGCACCGCGCCGGCGATGTCGTCGGCGGACGAGCTGCGCGCAAGCGGCGTCGTCGCGATCGACGCGGCGAACTCGGCGTCGGTCATGTCGCCCGACGGCAGCGTGACGCCCGGCGCGACGCCGACGACGCGCACCGTCGGCGCCAGCGCCTGCGCGAGCATCGTCGTCGCGGCGTGCAGCGCGGCCTTGCTCAACGTGTAGCTGAAGTGGTCCGGGTTCGGGTTCCACAGCTTCTGGTCGAGCAGGTTGACGACGACGCCGCCGCCGGCGGCGTGCAGCGCGCGCGCCAGCAGCACCGCCGGCGCGACGTTGGCGCGCCAGTGGCGTTCCATCGCCGCGTGGCCGAAGTCGGCGACGCCGTCTTCCTCGAACAGCGACGCGTTGTTGACGACCGCGTCGACGCGGCCGAACGCGGCGCGCACGGCCGGCAACAGCGCGCGGCAAGCGGCCTCGTCGGCGAGGTCGGCGGCAAAGCCCTGCGCGCGCGCGCCGCCAGCGACCGCGTCGCGCACCGTCGCGTCGGCGTCGGCGGCCGAACCGCGATAGTGGACCCCGACGTCCCAACCGTGGCGCGCGAGGTCGAGCGCGATCGCGCGGCCGATGCGCCGCGCGCTGCCGGTGACCAGCACGACCGGTCTCGTCGTCGACATGCTTCCTACAATTCGCCGATGGGCGCAACCAGTGTATCGGTCGGGTCCGAAACGACGGTTGCGACGGCCGAGTCGACCGCGTTGGCGGTGCGGATCGCCGGCGATGTCCGCGAGCACGGCGGCTGGCTGCCGTTCGACCGCTACATGGAATCGGCGCTGTACGCGCCGGGGCTCGGCTACTACGCGCGCGACGACGCGACGATCTTCGGCGCGATGCCGTCGCAGCGCGGCACCGGCGGCAGCGACTACGTCACCGCGCCCGAGCTGTCGCCGTGGTTCGGCCGGCTGCTCGCGCGCCAGCTCGCGCAGGCGCTCGACGCTGCCGACGCCGACCGCATCGTCGAGGTCGGCGCCGGTTCGGGCGCGCTCGCCGAAACGTTGCTCGACGCTTTGGGCGACCGCGTCGCGCGCTACGCGATCGTCGACGTCTCGGCACCGCTGCGGCGGCGGCAGCAGGTGCGCCTGGCGCGCTACGGCGACCGCGTGCGGTGGCTCGACGCGCTGCCCGACGCGCTGCACGGCGTCGTCGTCGCCAACGAAGTGCTCGACGCGATGCCGGTGCGGCTGCTGCACTGGACCGGCACGCGCTGGCTCGAGCGCGGCGTGGCGCTGGACGGGTCGCGCTTCGTCTGGTCCGACCGCGCCAGCGGCGCCGCGCCGCCACCGGTCGACCCGTCGACGCTGCCGGCGGGCTATGTCACCGAAACGCACGGCCGCGCGATGGCGTTCGTGCGCCAGCTCGCCGATCGGCTCGTCTGCGGCGCGGCGTTTTTCGTCGACTACGGCTTTCCGCAAGCCGAGTACTACCACCCGCAGCGCGCGACCGGCACGCTCGTCTGCCACCGCGGCCACCGCGTCGACACCGATCCGCTCGTCGACGTCGGCCGCAAGGACCTCACCGCGCACGTCGAGTTCAGCGCCGTCGCGCTGGCGGCGCAGGACGCCGGGCTCGACGTCGTCGGCTACACGTCGCAAGCGCGGTTCCTGTTGAACTGCGGCTTCGCGCCGGCGCTCGTCGGCGCCGGCGCGCGCGACGTCGCTGCGGCGCAGAAGCTCGTCGCCGAACACGAGATGGGCGAGCTGTTCAAGGTGATCGCGTTCGCCAAGAGCGTCGACTTCGAGCCGATCGGCTTCGCCGTCGGTGACCGCACGCACCGGCTGTGAAGTTGCGACTTCGGCGCTGACGCGCGATGCGCTGGTTGATCGTCTTTCTGCTCGCCTGCCTGGTGTTCAACGGGCTGCAGGGCTGGCTGCGCAGGATCGGCCTCGGCCGGCTGCCCGGCGACTTCTCGTTTCGCGCCCGCGGGCGCGACTGGTACGTCCCGCTCGCGAGCTCGGTCGTGCTCACGGTGCTGATGATGGCGATCGGCCTGCTGTTCTGATCGTCTCGCTACAGCGCGGCTTCGATCGCCGCGATGCGCGCCTTGGCGACGGCTTTACCGATCGCCTCGCCGGTCGCCCCGCGCGCCGCCGCGGTTGCAGCGACCTCGGCGGTGTCGACACCGCGCGCGGCGCGCAGCAGCGGCGGCAGCCGCTCGGCCGGCGGGTACGGCCGGTTTTCGCGCCCGGTCCGGCCCTGCGCATCGCAGGTGCAGGCGAGCAGCAGAGCGTCGAAGCGAGCGGGGCGGCGGATCGCGTCGCAGCGCTCGAACAGCCGCAGCAGCGCCGCGGGTCCGAGCGCGTCGCTGGCGTGGACGTTGGCGTGCTCGCGCGCGACGACGTCGGCGAGCTCGCGGCAGTCGTTCGGCACGCGCAGCCGCTCGGCGAGCGCGCGGCCGATGCGCGCGCTGCGCTCGCCGTGGCCGTGGTGGCGCGGCAGCAGCTCGCGCGGGGTGGTCGCTTTGCCGAGGTCGTGGACGACGCACGCCCAGCGCACTGCCAGCGGCGCCGCGTGGCGCGCGCAGGTGTCGAGCACCAGCAGCAGGTGCGCGCCGGTGTCGACTTCGGGGTGGTGCTCGGGTCGCTGCGGCACGCCCCACAGCCGGTCGACCTCGGGCAGCAGCCGCGCCAGCGCGCCGCAGTCGCGCAGCACCGTGAACATCCGGCTCGGGCGCTCGGCCATCAGCCCGCGCGCGAGCTCCTGCCAGACGCGCTCGGGGACCAGCGCATCGACCTCGCCGGCGTCGACCATCCGCCGCAGCAAAGCCATCGTCTCCGGCGCGATCTCGAAGTCGACGAAGCGCGCCGCCAGCCGCGCCAGCCGCAGCAGCCGCACCGGGTCTTCGACGAACGCCGGCGACACGTGGCGCAGCACGCGGTCGTGCAGGTCGCGCTGCCCGCCGTAAGGGTCGATCAGCGTGCCGTCTTCGGCCTGCGCGATCGCGTTGATCGTCAGGTCGCGCCGCGCGAGGTCGTCTTCGAGCGTCACGTCGGGCGCGGCGTGGAACGCGAAGCCGTGGTAGCCGGCGCCGGTCTTGCGCTCGGTGCGCGCCAGCGCCAGCTCTTCGCCGGTGGCGCGGTCGATGAACACCGGGAAGTCGCGGCCGACCGGCTGGTAGCCGCGCGCAATCATCTCTTCGGGCGTGCTGCCGACGACGACCCAGTCGCGGTCGGCAGCCGGCAGCCCGAGCAGGGCGTCGCGCACCGCGCCGCCGACGACGTAGCGGCGCAGCGGCGCCGTCACCCGGCGCGGCCCTTGCGGTACGGCTCCTCGAAGTCGAGGAAGTCGCCTTCGGCGCGCGCGTCGGCGAGCCACGCCGCAACACCCGGTGCGTCGAGCAGCGCGCGCTGCACTGCGCGCGCGTCGTCCGACAACGGCAGCTCGTAGGTCGCGACGCGCGACGCCACCGGCGCGTAGAACGCGTCGGCGGCGCAGAACGCGGCGCCGAACAGGTACGGCCCGCCGTGCTCGCGCAACTGCGCCGACCACATCGCGTCGATGCGCGCGAGGTCGCGTCGCAGGTCGGCGTGCTCGGCGACCAGCCGTGCACCGACGTCGGCAAGGTCGGCCTCGACGTTCATCGCGCAATGGTGGCGCAGCGCGGCGAAGCCGGCGTGCATCTCGGCGGCCAGGCTGCGCGCACGCGCGCGGTCGCGCGCAGCCGTGGGCCAGACGCCGGCGGCGGGGTCGGTTTCGGCAAGGCGTTCGGCGATCGCCAGCGTGTCCCAGACCGCGAAGCCGTCGTCTTCGACGAGCACCGGCACGCGCGCCGCCGGGCTGCAGCTCGCGACCGCGTGCAGGAACGGCGAGTCGGCGTCGCGGTCGAAGCGCAGCTTGACTTCGGTGAACGGCAAACCGAGCTGGCGCATCAGCACCCACGGCCGCATCGACCACGACGAGTAGTTCTTGTTGCCGATGATCAGCTGGCGCATGGGGGCTCCGTGGGGTGTGTTCGGCAACCGCGTCAGATCCGGCGCGCGCTGCGGCGCCAGCGGTCGAGGCGGGTCTTCCGCGTGCGGCCGAGGTACCCGGGCGCGATGGCTTCGAGCGCTGTCGGCACGATGCCGAGCGCGTCGAGCCCGGGGTGCCGGCCGCTCGCGACGTTGGGCACGCGCAGCGATGCGACGTTGTCGCGCGACATCAGCGGCTCGCCGGGCAGCCGTTCCAGCACGGCAGCCTGCAGCCGGCCGAGCGCGTCGGGCAGCGCGATCTGCGGCCGCTCGTGCCCCGACCAGCGGCCGGCCAGCCGCACCAGTTCGGCGAGCGTGTAGACCGTCGGCCCCGCGCATTCGTAAGTCGCGCCGACGCTGTCGCGCCGGTCGAGCACGGCGACGACCGCTGCGGCGACGTCGTCGACCCACACCGGCTGCAGCCGTGCGTCGCCGAAGGCCAGCGGCATCACCGGCGCGAACGCCTGCAGCCGCGCGAACAGGTTCATGAAGCGGTCGTCGGCGCCGAAGATCACCGACGGCCGCAGCACCGTCGGCGCGACGCCGCCGTCGCGCAACGCGGCTTCTCCGAGGGCCTTGGTGCGCAGGTAGTACGACGGCGCGTCGGCCGCGACGCCGAGCGCGCTGACGTGGACGACGCGCGTCACGCCGTGGTCGCGGCACGCGTGGGCGAGCCGCCGCGGCAGCTCGACGTGGACGCGCTCGAACGCCTCGGCATCGCCGTGGAGGATCGCGACGAGGTGGACGACCGCGTCGTGGCCGGCGACGAGACGGTCGAGCGTCGCAGGGTCGTGGACGTCGGCGGCCTCGACGTGCAGCGTCGGCAGCGACCGCAGCGCGCGGCCGTGCGCCAGGCGCCGTGTCGGCACCGTGATCCGCACCGTGCCGCGGCGCGACAGCTGCTCGCAGACGCTGCGGCCGACGAAGCCCGTGCCGCCGAGCACGAGCACGCTGGCCGGCGGGTCGGCGGCAAGTGGCAGCGGCGGCAGCGGGTCCGCGGCGGTCACGGTGGCGCGGGCCACGACGACCCGTTCACGGCAAGGCCGCGTCGGCCGCGCCGCGGCGCGGATCGCGCGGCGCGATGCGCTCGCCGAGCCGTGCCTTCAGCGACGTCGCACCGTCGCCGAGGCGCAGAGCGTAGGCGGTGGCGTTGGCGAGCACCTTCTTCACGTAGTCGCGCGTTTCGGTGAACGGGATCGACTCGGCCCACGCCGCGGCCTCGAGCACCGGCCCTTCGCGCCAGCGCCGCGGCCGGCCCGGTCCGGCGTTGTAGCCGGCCACCGCCAGCGGCAGCGCGCCGTCGAAGTCGTCGACGAGCCGCTTCAGGTACGCCGCGCCGAGCAGCAGGTTGACGTCGGGGTCGTCGATCATGTCGCCGCGGTAGTCGATGCCGACCTGACGCGCGGTCCAGCGCGCCGTCGCCGGCATCAGCTGCATCAGCCCTGACGCGCCGACGCCCGAGCGCGCATCGACGATGAAACGCGACTCCTGGCGGATCAGCCCGTACAGCAGCGCCGCGTCGAGCCCGACCTCGCGCGCGCTCGCGCCGACGCGGTCGCGCAGCGGCAGCGGGTAGCGCTGCTCGACGTCGACCGCCGTGCGCGTTCGTTCGCTGGTGTTGATGCAGCGGTCCCACACCGCGTGGCTGCACGCCAGGTCGGCGGCGGCCAGCAGCTCGCGGTCGTCGAGCCCGCGCAGCGTGAAGTTCCATTCGCGCACGCCTTCGCTGCGCAGCCCGAGGCTGACGAGCTTCAGCGCGCGGACGAACCCCGGCCGTTCGCGCGCCGCTGCGCGCTCGGCGGCCGACAGCGGCGCCGGCGCCGCCGGCAGCCCCACCGTGCGGCCCAGGTCTTCGGCGGCGAGCTGGGCGTAGAAATCGAATCCGCCGCCGGGCGGGGTCAGCGACTGCAGCGCGGCGCGCGCCTCGCCGCGCGCGGCGTCGCCGGCGGCGCCGCGCGGCGCGGTCGCAAGCACCGCGCGCGCGCGCCAGTAGACCCACGCCGCATCGACTCGGGTGGCCGGCGACATCGCGTCGATCGCGCGCAACACCAACGTCCACCGCGCGTCGTCGGCCGGAGCGCGCAGCGCCGCGCGCACGTGCCACGCGAGCACGTCGTCGCCCCAGTCGGGCGCGGCGTCGGTGCCGGCGTCGCGCAGCCGCAGCCACGCCTGCTGCGCATGGCCGAGCGCCTGCGGCTGCTGGCGCAGCGCCGCGTGGCGCGCGACGTGCGCCCACGCCGCGGCGGCGCGCGCCGGCGGCAGCCGCCGCGACCAGCCGTCCTTGAGCTGCGTCGCCGCGACGTCGGGATCGTCGGCAGCAACGCGCATCAGCGCCAGCGTCGCCAGCGCCGCGGCGTCGTCGGCGCGCAACGCGCGCGTGTCGCCGCGGACGAGCCAGCGCAGCGGCTGGTCGAGCAGCGCGGCCATCGCCGCGGCCTGCGGCGCGCCGAGCAACGCCACCGCGGCGCGCGCCGCGCCGGGCCGGCGCGCCTCGATTGCCAGCTGCGCCTTGCGCCAGACGTCGTCGGCGGCGAGCACGCCGGCGGCAGCGAGCGTCGACGCCAGCAGCGCGCAGCCGTCGTCGACGTCACGCTGCGCGTTCCACGCCGCGCGCGCCGCGGCGGCGACGTCGTCGCCGGCCAGGTGGCGCGTCAGCAGCCAGTAGCAGGTGACCTCGCGGTCGTCGTTCATCCGAAACCGCGGAAACTCGGCGGCGAAGTTCGCCCAGTCGCGGCGCTGGCCGAGCTCGAGCAGCCAGTCGTTGCGCAACCGGTCCTCGACGTAGGTGCCCGGCCAGCGCGCCCAGAACGCGTCGAGCTCGGGCTGCCGGGCGTCGACGAGGCGGTGGGAGAGCTCCCAGTAGTCGACCCACGGCGTCAGCGCGTGGCCCGAGTCGGCGAACACCGCGCGCGCCGCGGCCAGCTGCGCGCGGTCGCGCCGCGCCAGCGCCTGCCGCGCCTCGACGACCGCGGCGTCGTCGACGACCACCGCAAGCCGCGTCGCCGTCGCCGCCGGCGCGGCAACGACCCACATTGCCGTGGCCAGCAGCGCGGCGCGCCCGGCCGCCCGTAAGCGCATCCCCATCGCGGCGAATTTAGCGCAGCGCTGCCGCCGTTGCGGCCGGCGGGGGCGTGCGGTGGCACCGTTCTCGCACGCCGCCGGCGAGACAATGCGCGCACCGCGCGGCGCGCCGCCGCGCTCCCGCCGGGACCCCCAGATGACGTCCGCGCTGCCGCCCCTGCAACCGTCGGTCGACAAGAAGGTGCTGCGCCGCCAGCTGCAGGCCGAACGGCAGACGCTCGTCGACCGACACCAGCGAGCGATGCACCTGCAGGAGGTGCTGCGCGTGTGGCTGCTCGAGCGCAGCGACACCGCAATCGGCGCGTACTGGCCGA
Source organism: uncultured Burkholderiales bacterium (assembly GCA_965365495.1). Taxonomy (GTDB): domain Bacteria; phylum Pseudomonadota; class Gammaproteobacteria; order Burkholderiales; family Burkholderiaceae_C; genus Rubrivivax. The sequence continues at coordinate 20,309 of CBDUBX010000009.1, read as the reverse complement.
TCAAGGGCGAGTTCGACGCGCTGCCGGCGCTGTACCGCTGGGCCGACGCCGACGAGTCGCGCTGCATCGGCTTGCCGGTGATCGACAAGGCGACGCACCAGCTCGCGTTCCACATGTGGTTTCCCGGCTGCGAGATGGAAGAAGACGCCTACGGCATTCCGAAGCCGAAGGACACGCCGAAGTTCCAGCCGACGGTGCTGCTCGTGCCGTGCGTCGGCTACGGCCCGAAGGGCGTTCGCCTCGGCTACGGCGGCGGGTTCTATGACCGCACGCTGGCGACGCTCGACCCGCGGCCGACGACGGTCGGGCTCGCCTATGCGCACGGTTACGTGCCGTGGCTCGTTGCCGAGGTGCACGACGTCCCGCTCGACGTCGTTCTCACCGACGAAGGGCTGGCCTGGCGCGCGCCGCCGCGCTGACGCGGCCGCCCGCCTGCCTCCCGACCGCCCGTCGGAGCGTCGGTCTTTTCTGGTGGGAATGACCGTTGCCGCGAACCGCGTCGCGCGCGGCTCGCGCGCGAATGTCGGTGCCGCGCCGCGGACCTCCCGCAGCGGCGCCGCCCACGGCCCCTACGACGACGAGGCAGACATGAGGTTTTCCCTGATCTGGAAATCCGCGCTGCGGGCGAGCGCCCTGACGCTCGCGTTGCATGCGGCGTCCGCCACCGCGGCGACGTCGATCCTGTTCATCGGCAACAGCTTCACCTACGGCGCGGGTTCCAACGCCGTGCAGTTCTATCGGCCCGACACCGTGACGGATCTGCGCGGCACCGGCATCGGCGGGGTGCCGGCGTTGTTCAAGGCGTTCACGGTCCAGGCGGGTCTCGACTACGACGTGTTCCTCGAGACGCAGCCCGGCAGCAACCTCGACTACCACTACGACAACCAGCTGCCGCTGATCGACCGCCATTGGGACAAGGTGGCGATGCACGGGCAGAGCAACCTGGACTTCGCCAGCCCCGGCAATCCGGCCCGGATCAGCGAGTACACCGGGCTGCTCGGCAGCGTGTTTCAGGCGCACAACCCGGACGTCGACGTCACGCTCGTCGCCACTTGGTCGCGCGCCGACCTCACGTACGCCAACACCAGCAGCCCGTGGTACGGAATGCCGATCGAAGCGATGGCCTACGACGTCTGGGCGGGCTACCGCACGGCGGCGATGCAGAACCCGACCGTCGTCGACCGCGTGAGCCCGGTCGGACTGGCCTGGGATCGGGCGATGAAGGTCGGCGTCGCCGACGACAATCCCTATGACGGCGTCGAGGCGGGGCAGATCAACCTGTGGACGACCGATCACTATCACGCCAGCGCGTACGGTTCCTACCTGCGCGCACTGGTCGACTTCGGCATGATCACCGGCGTCGATCCGCGGACGCTCGGCGGGCGCGAGCAGGCCGCCGTCGACCTCGGCTTTTCGGCCGGTGAGACCTACGCGATGCAGGCCATCGCGTGGGAGACGATCTCGGCGATTCCCGAGCCGTCGACATGGCTGATGTTCGCTGCCGGCGGCGGCCTCGTCGGCTGGCTGCGGCGGCGCGCCGTGCAGGCCGCCTGAGGCTGACGCTTTCGAGGGTCGCGCCGCCGCTGGCGCCGGTGGTAAATCCGGCGTCGCGGCGGCGCTCGGGCGGCGTCGCCAGGCGAATCGGACGACCGCGGGTGCGCGCGTCAGGCGTAAGTCACCCAGTGACCGCGATCCGGAACCGCCTCCAGGTGCGGCACGTGGTTGTAGGTGACGAGAACCAGGCGTCGGGCGGTGTAGTGCAGCTGCGTCAGTGCGCTGTTGCGCAGCTGCAGGTTCAGCTCGATCGTCGTCGTCGACGGCGCGGCGAGGACGCGGCCGATCGCCGTGGCGATCGGCCCGCCCGACGACACGACGAGCACGTTGCCGCGACCGTGCGTGCGCACGTGGTCCAGCACCGCGTCGATACCGGCGACCCAGTCGGCGTAGCGCGGCATGCCGCGCGGCGCGGTGCGGCCTTCCATCCACGCCAGCAGGCCCTCGCGCAGCAGACAGAAGTGGCGCTTGTACGCGGCCGCCCCGTCGCCCTGCGCCAGAGGCTCGGCGTGGACCGCGCCGACGACCGCGGCGCCGTCGTATTCGTCGAGCTGCGGCCAGATCGACGGCGCGGGCAGCGCGCCGTGGCCCTCGGCGATCGCCGCGTAGCTTTCGGCGTGGCGGCGCAGCGAGCCGCACAGCGCGGAGTCGAAGGCCACGCCGCGCGCGCCGAACCACTCGCCGAGCGCACGGCACTGACGGTGGCCTAGCGCGCTGAGCACGTCGTAGTCGGCGGCGCCGAACGACGCCTGACCATGGCGCACGAGGTAGAGCGTGGGCATCGGACGATTGTGCGCAGCACCCGCAGCGTGAAGCGTCACCGGCGCGACGCGAGACGCACCACGCAAGACGCAAGACGGATGTCGCACGTCGCACGACGAAAGGCGCGCGACGAAAGGTCGCGAAGCACGACGAAAGGCGCGCGACGAAAGGTCACGAGCACGACGAAAGGCGTGGCAGGTTTGCGGTCGGACACTGCCGCGGCCCCAAGGCCGCAGCGACCGCCGCGCGGCCGACGAATGCGTGGCTCAGCCGGCGCGCAGCCGGCGGCAGATCTCGGCCGTCAACGCAGCCTGGTTCAACGTGTAGAAGTGGATCGCCGGTGCGCCGCCTTCGACGAGCCGCTCGCACAGCCGCGTGACGACGTCCAGGCCGAAGGCGCGCACCGACGCCGCGTCGTCGAGAAAGCCTTCCATCTTCAGCGCGACCCAGCGCGGGATCTCGATGCCGTCGCGCGCCGCGAACTGCGCGATCTTGGCGTAGTTGTGGATCGGCATCACGCCCGGGACGATCGGCACCGTGACGCCGAGCGCGCGCACCTCGTCGACGAAGTGGAAGTACGCGTCGGCGTTGAAGAAGAACTGTGTGATCGCGGCGTCGGCGCCGGCCTGGACCTTGGCGACGAAATGTTCGACGTCGAGCTTGGCGTAGCGCTGCTGCGGGTGGTACTCGGGGTAGGCGGCGACCTCGATTTTCCAGTCGGCACCCTGCTTCGCGCGGATGAAGGCGACAAGGTCGGCCGCGTAGCGGAACTCGCCCGCCGTGGCCATGCCGCTCGGCAGGTCGCCGCGCAATGCGACGACGCGGCGGATGCCGTCGGCACGGTAGGTGGCGAGGGTCTCGGCGATGCTTTCTTCGGTGCTGCCGACGCACGACAGGTGCGGCGCCGCCTCGTGGCCGAGCGCGGCGATGCGGCGCACCGTTGCCAGCGTCTTGTCACGCGTGCTGCCGCCGGCGCCGTAGGTGACGCTGAAGAACTCGGGCGCGAACGCGGCGAGCTCGGCGACGACGCCGTCGAGCTTGTCGGCGCCGACGGGGGTGTTGGGCGGGAAGAACTCGAAGCTAATCGGGACGGGATGCATGCGCTTTCCGCTCAACCGGTTTGTCCGAAATGCTCGCGCGCGGCGTCGGCGAGCCGGCGGTCGAACGTGTAGAGCGGGCAACGCAGGTGGCTGGCGAGCGCCAGATAGGCGGCGTCGTAAGCGGTCAGCGCGTGGCGCAGCGCGACGTCGAAGGCCGCTGCAGGGTCGACGGTGTGCATCTCGATCCCCAGCGCCTGGAGATCGGCCAGGCTCGCACGGACCGCGGCTTCGGGGGCTCCGCGCCGCACCTTGCTCACCGCGACGTTGGCCAGCTCGTGGTCCAGCAGCGTCGGCGCCGACGGCGTGCAGCGCGCGAGCCGCTGCTGCGCTTCGGTCTGGCCGGGCTCGGCGAACAGCAGCGCGGCGACGAGGCTCGCGTCGACCACCGCCGCCGGGCGCTGCAGGTACTGCGCCGAGGGCTCGGCGACGTACAGCGGGCGCGACGATGGGTCATCGCGCGCCCGCTTCGCCTTCGAAGGTTCAACCTTCGCCGGCTTCGCCATGGCGGGTATTGCGCAGCTGGCGGATCCACTCGACCGAACTGGGCGTGCCGCTCGGAAAGCGCTGGCGGGCGGCCTGCGCGATTTGCACGAGCGCCGATGAGCCAGGCGCGCCCCGCCGCTGCGACGGCGCCGGCGATCCGGCCGGGTCTTCGGACGCGGCGCTCTCGACCAGGGCCATCAACTCACCTTGCAGCGAGCGGTGGTTGCGGGCAGCCCGCTGGCGCAAGCGCTCGGCCCAGGCGTCGGGGACGTCCTTGATCGAGAGGTTCACACCCACGATGACTCCATAATGGATAGCAGAAAGATCCATTCTGGAACCGAAAGGCGAGCCGGTCAATCCTCGATCTGGGTCAATAGCGATAGCTGTCGGGCTTGTACGGCCCTTGCTTCGGCACACCGATATAGGCCGCCTGCTCGTCGCTGAGCTCGGTCAGCACCGCACCGACCTTCTTCAGATGCAGCCTTGCGACCTTCTCGTCGAGGTGCTTGGGCAGCACGTAGACCTTGCCCTGCTCGTAGAAGTCGCCGTGCGTGTACAGCTCGATCTGCGCGATCGTCTGGTTGGCGAAGCTCGAGCTCATCACGAAGCTCGGGTGGCCGGTGCCGCACCCCAGGTTCACGAGCCGGCCCTTGGCGAGCAGGATGATCCGCTTGCCGTCGGGAAAGATCACGTGGTCGACCTGGGGCTTGATCTCCTCCCATTGGCAGTCGCCGAGCGCGGCGACGTCGATCTCGTTGTCGAAGTGGCCGATGTTGCAGACGATCGCCTGGTCCTTCATCGCCGCCATGTGCTCGCGGCGGATGACGTTCTTGTTGCCGGTGGCGGTGACGAAGATGTCGGCCTTGTCGGCGGCGTACTCCATCGTCACGACCCGATAGCCCTCCATCGCCGCCTGCAGCGCGTTGATCGGGTCGATCTCGGTCACCCACACCTGCGCCGACAACGCGCGCAACGCCTGTGCGCTGCCCTTGCCGACGTCGCCGTAGCCGGCCACGAGCGCCACCTTGCCGGCGACCATCACGTCGGTGGCGCGCTTGATCGCGTCGACCAGGCTCTCGCGGCAGCCGTAGAGGTTGTCGAACTTGCTCTTCGTGACGCTGTCGTTGACGTTGATCGCGCGGAACATCAGCGTGCCGGCGAGCGCCATTTCCTTCAGGCGGTGCACGCCGGTCGTCGTCTCCTCGGTGACGCCGACGATCCGCGCCGACTTGCGGCTGTACCACGTCGGGTCGGTCGCGAGCCGCGACCTGATCGCCGCGAACAGCACCGTCTCCTCCTCGCTGCCCGGGCGGTCGAGCACCGACGCGTCGCGCTCGGCGCGCGTGCCCAGGTGCATCAGCAGCGTCGCGTCGCCGCCGTCGTCGAGGATCATGTTCGGGCCTTCGTCGTCGGCGCCGGCGGCGCCGAAGTCGAAGATCCGGTGCGTGTAGTCCCAGTAGTCGGCGAGCGTCTCGCCCTTGTAGGCGAACACCGGCGTGCCCTGCACTGCAAGCGCCGCGGCGGCGTGGTCCTGGGTGCTGAAGATGTTGCACGACGCCCAGCGCACCTGCGCGCCGAGCGCCTGCAGCGTCTCGACCAGCACGGCGGTCTGGATCGTCATGTGCAGGCTGCCGGCGATGCGCGCGCCGGCGAGCGGCCGCGTGGCCGCGAACTCGTCGCGGATCGCCATCAGACCGGGCATCTCGGTCTCGGCGATGCGGATTTCCTTGCGTCCCCAGTCGGCCAGACCGAGGTCGGCGACGTGGTGGTCGGGCTTGCGCGCCGCGGCAGCGGGCTTGAGGATGGCGTTCATCGAGGCTCCTGGTTCGGAACCCGCACCGAAGGGGCCGGCGGCGACGATGCAAGGCGTCGCTCGACCGCGCACCGGGTGCGGGCGAGCGCGGTTGCAACGGGAGGGCTCCGAGCCTGGCCTCGCGCGGCGCGCGAGGTTGCAACGCTCCTCGGAACGCCGCAGATTCTACGAAACGAACCCGTGTCTCGGCGTGACAGACTCCGCGTCGATGCCGCGCCGTCCGCAACCCTGGTCTGCTTGCCCCGATGCGGCGCTGGCGCCGGTGCGCGGCGTCTACACCGACATCGACGACACGCTGACCCGAGGAGGCGCGGTCGAGCGTTGCGCACTAGAAGCGCTGCACGCGCTGCACGACCGCGGCTTGCCGGTGATCGCGATCACCGGCCGCCCTCACGGCTGGAGCGAAGGCTGGTTGCGCAAGTTGCCGATCGACGCGATCGTCGCCGAGAACGGCGCGGTCGCGCTGCTGCGCAACGGACACGACGTGGTCACCGAGTTCGCCCAGGATGCGGTGACGCGCAGCGCCAATGCCCGGCGCTTGGCCGCGGCCGCCGACCGCGTGCTGCGCGAAGTGCCGGGGACGACGCTCGCGCGCGACAGCGCCGGGCGGATTACCGACATCGCCGTCGACCACGCCGAGTTCGCGGCGCTCGACGCGGCGACGATCGCGCGCGTCGTCGCGGTGCTCGAGGCCGAAGCGATGAACGTCACCGTGAGTTCGATCCACGTCAACGCCTGGTTCGGCGACCACGACAAGCTGACCGCGGCGCGCTGGATGCAGCAACGCCTGTTTGGCCGCGCGCTTGACGACGCCGAGACGGCGCGTTGGGTGTACGTCGGTGATTCGACGAACGACCAGGCGCTGTTCGCGCATTTCCCGCTCAGTGTCGGCGTTGCCAACTTGCAGCGCTTCGCCAGCCTGCTGACGACGTGGCCGGCGTACGTCACGGCGGGCGAGCGGGGCGACGGCTTCGCCGAGGTGGCGAGTCGGTTGCTGGCTGCGCGGCGGTAGCGTCGCGCAGCCGCGCGCCGCTCTACGGCGCCGGCGCGGTGTTGAACTGGCCCTCGTGGGCGACTGCGATCTTGCCGTTGACGCCGCGGAAGCCGCTGACCGCCCACCGATATTGCCGTCCGGCGTCGAGCGGGGCGGCGGGCGCCAGCACGATCAGGCCCTTGCCGTCGACGTTGTTGCAGTTCAACGTGCCGACGATCTCGCCAAAGGTGCCGCTGCGCGACGGCGTGCTGCAGGCCAGCGCGTCGCTGTAGTAGACCGAGACGACGGTGGACGTCGCAACGACTTCGTCGTCGACCGGTACCGTGCGGACGACGAACGGCGCCGGCGTGTCGGTCGAACCCGGGGGAAAGACGCCGGTGCCGGAGTCGCCGCCGCCGCCGCCGCAGCCGGCGCCGACCAAGGTGACCCACAACAACGCGGCAAGGGATGTGTAACGCGAGCGCATGGCGACGACAAAGTCTGTGGTTGGCCTAGAACGTTTGAAGGCAGCAGTCGGCGTGCCCAGAATTGCAACCTTTGTAACGAGTTGACACTTGATCCGGGGATGGTTCGACGACCGGTGTTGTGGTGAGGCTTCAATGCATCGTCGCCGATCGTGCCCACCCTGCGAAGGGCAACAGACCCCAGTCGGCGCACGCGCGCGAACCTTTCGCGAACTGCTGCACACCGGTCGTGAAGAGCTGTTTGCGACAGATCACACGTGTCCGACCGAGCGGGCCGGTCGGGCTTGTGGACAGCGTCTTCGTCGTGCGGTTGCGTTCGCACACGCCGATGGGTCGTGCGCGGTTCGCCCAGCTGCTTGCCACAGGCCTGACAGCGCGACGGTGGCGTGCAGCCCTCTGCCTCACCGTGACTCCGGGCCTGCCCGGGCTTGCCGCGCTGCGCTGACGCCTTGGGTACGGACGTCGCGCGGCGCGGCGGCCTGCTTCCCTTCGATCCGCGGCGCTCGCCGGCTTGGCTCGCGCGAAATCACCACGGCACGCGTGCCTGCAGTTCGAACTGCGACGGACGGCCTCGAGGCCCGGCGGCCGAGCGCAGCCCCGTCATTTCGCGGCGCTCTTGCGACGGTCGCGAGCCTGCGGGCCCTCCGCCTCGCTCGCGCAACGCGAGTTGCGCCGATGGTGGAGCAACTCGCGATGCGTGCGGTCTTACAGCCCCGCCGCGGCGCGCAGCGCCGCCGCCTTGTCGGTGCGCTCCCAGGAGAACTCGGGTTCGTCGCGGCCGAAGTGGCCGTAGGCGGCGGTCTTCTCGTAGATCGGGCGCAGCAGGTCGAGCATCTGGATGATGCCCTTGGGCCGCAGGTCGAAGTGCTCGGCGACCAGCTCCGACAGCCGCGCGTCCGAGAGCTTGCCGGTGCCTTCGGTGTAGACCGTGATGTTCATCGGGTGCGCGACGCCGATCGCGTACGCGACCTGCACCTGACACTGGCGCGCCAGCCCCGCGGCGACGACGTTCTTCGCGACGTAGCGCGCGGCGTACGCCGCCGACCGGTCGACCTTGCTCGGATCCTTGCCGCTGAACGCACCGCCGCCGTGCGGGCAGGCGCCGCCGTAGGTGTCGACGATGATCTTGCGCCCGGTCAGCCCGCAGTCGCCCTGCGGCCCGCCGACGACGAAGCGGCCGGTCGGGTTGATCAGGTACTTCGTGTCCTTCGTCAGCCACTCGGCGGGCAGCACCGGCTTGATGATCTCTTCGCGCACCGCTTCGTAGAACGCGTCGGTCATCTTGTGTCCGAGGCTGTACTCGGGCGCGTGCTGGCTCGACAGCACGACGGTGTCGATCGAATGCGGCCGCCCGTCGACGTAGCGCATCGTCACCTGGCTCTTCGCGTCCGGACGCAGGAACGGCAGTCGGCCGTCCTTGCGCAGTTGTGCTTGGCGCTCGACGAGGCGGTGCGCGTAGTAGATCGGCGCCGGCATCAACTCGGGCGTCTCGTCGCAGGCGTAGCCGAACATCAGCCCCTGGTCGCCGGCGCCGAGGTTCAGGTAGTCGTCGCTCGCGTGGTCGACGCCCTGCGCGATGTCGTTGGACTGCTTGTCGTAGCAGACCATCACCGCGCAGCCCTTGTAGTCGATGCCGTATTCGGTGTTGTCGTAGCCGATGCGCTTGATCGTGTCGCGCGCGATCTGGATGTAGTCGACGTGGGCGTTGGTCGTGATCTCGCCGGCGAGCACGACGAGGCCGGTGTTGCACAGCGTCTCGGCGGCGACGCGGCTGCGCGGGTCGACGCGGAAGATCGCGTCGAGGATCGCATCCGAGATCTGGTCGGCAACCTTGTCGGGGTGGCCTTCGGAGACCGATTCGGAAGTGAAGAGGAATTCGTTCGCCACGGGTGAGATCTCCAGCGTTGCCTAAATGAAAGCGTGACCGACGTCGACTGCGTCGTCGCTGGGCTGCACTGGGGGGTGGGCGGCGGCGAACGCTTTAGCGGTATTTGCAGGCTGCGAACAGCCCGGCGCGGGCCCTTATCCTCGGCACCGCGCGCGTCGCCCCGCAAGTTGTCCTTTAACTCGGCGACGGCGCAAATCATAACGAAGATGCCGCTGCTGCTGCGCTGGCTGGCGCGCCGATCGCTGCGCCTTTTGCACGCCGCGGGCGCGGTCGCGGGGTGGACCGCGTACGCCGCGTCGCCGTCGTACCGCCGGCGGTTGAACGCCAACGCGGCGCTCGCCGGCGTGCCGCGCGCGGCGCGCCGCGCCGCGATCGCCGAGGCCGGCAAGCTGGTGCTCGAGCTGCCGCGGCTGTGGCTGCGGCCGCAGGGCGAGAGGATCGGCGACACGGTGACCTGGGACGGCGCCGAGATCGTCGACGCCGCGCTCGACGCGGGTCGCGGCCTCGTCTTCCTCACGCCGCACATGGGCTGCTTCGAGGTCTGCGCCCAGTCGTACGCCGAACGCTGGGGCGCGCGCCAGCCGGTCACGGTGCTGTACCGGCCGGCGCGCCAGCCGTGGCTGCGCGAGCTCGAGCGCGTCGCGCGCGACCGACCGGCGCTGGCGACCGCGCCGGCCACGCTGGCCGGCGTACGGCAGATGATGCGCGCGCTGAAACGGGGCGAATCGCTCGGGCTGCTGCCCGACCAGGTGCCGCCCGAAGGCATGGGCGTGTGGGCACCGTTCTTCGGCCAGCCCGCGTACACGATGACGCTGGCAGCGCGGCTGGTACTGCAGACCGGCAGCGCGGTGTGCCTGATCTGGGGCGAACGGCTGCCGCGTGGCGCCGGCTACCGCATCCGCGTGCGCGAACTGCCGCAGCCGCTGCCGGCGCGCGCGCCGGGCGTCGACGAAGCCGCGTGGATGACGGCAGCGGCGACCGTCGTCAATCGGTCGATGGAAGCGCTGATCGCCGAACATCCGGCGCAATACCTGTGGGGCTACCACCGTTACAAGCAACCGCGCCCGGCCGAGGTTGCGGCGTGACGGTTGTCGCGCGGATGCTGCTCGGCGCGGTGTGGCTGCTGCACTGGCTGCCGCTCGGCGCGCAGGCGGTGGTCGGGCGCGCCTTCGGCCGCGTGATGCACGCGTTGGCGCGCGAGCGGCGCGCGGTCGCGCTGCGCAACGTCGAGCTGTGCCTGCCCGAGCTCGACGAAGCTGCGCGCGCAGCGCTCGTCCGCGACCATTTCGGCTGGCTCGCGCGCAGCCTGCTCGAGCGCGGGATGCTGTGGTACGCGAGCGCCGAGCGGCTGAAGCGGCTGATCCGCGTCGAAGGCGACATCGGCCTGGCCGAGCGCAGCGAGCGGCCGGTGATGTGGCTCGTGCCGCACTTCATCGCGCTCGACGTCGCCGGCGCCGCGACGCAGCTGTTCCAGACGCGCTGGACGGCGTCGATCTACCAGGCGCAAAGCAACGCCGTGCTCGACGCGGCGATGCGCGCCGGACGGCTGCGCTGGGGCAACGGCGAGATCTTCGCGCGCCAGGAAAGCGCGCTGCCGCTGGTGCGCGCGATCCGCAAGAAGCGCGCGGCGTTCTTCAACCTGCCCGACATGGACTTCGGCGCGCGCGACGCGGCCTTCGTGCCGCTATTCGGCCACCTGGCGGCGACGCTGCTCGCGCCGCCGCGCCTTGCGCGCACGCTCGACATGGTGGTGCAGCCGGTCGTCGCCGAGACGCTGCCCGGCGGGCGCGGCTGGCGCGTGCGCTTTCTCGAACCGTGGACCGACTGGCCGAGCGGCGACGACGTCGCCGACGCCGCGCGGATGAACCGCTTCATCGAGTCGCGAATCCGCGAATGCCCGGCGCAGTACTTGTGGGTGCACCGGCGCTTCAAGACGCGGCCGGGCGGCGCGCCGTCGCTGTACGACGGGGTCTGAAGAGCGCACGGGCCGCGCGTGGCGGCCCGTGGTTGCTGCTTCAGGGCGGCTGGCGCGCGGCGCGCGGTCAAGGCTCGCCGAGCAGAGAGCGGTCGTCGGCCGATTTGACGTTCGGCTGCCCCGACTCGGCGAGCATGAAGCCTTCGGCCAGCATGAAGCCTTCGGCGAGCATGAAGCCCTCGGCCAGCATGAAGCCCTCGGCGAGCATGAAGCCCTCGGCCAGCATGAAGCCTTCGGCGAGGACGACGCCCTCGGCGAGCATGAAGCCTTCGGCCAGCATGAAGCCACTGCCGCTGGCGAGCCATCGGCTCAGCAGATCGGTGTTCGTGAACAGGCCGCTGCGCGAGCGCACCGAGCTGAAGCCGAGCAGCCGGTTGGCCTGGGCGACGCCGGCGGTGACCAGCGCCTGCGTCGGCGCGACGCGGAAGACGATGCTGCTCGGATAGGTCGCCGCGGGCACGCTGCGCGACGCCGCGTAGTGGGTCACCGCGGCGCGCTTCACGTCCTGCCGCACCCACGCCAGGCGGTGGTCGTAGAACGGCTGGAACTTCGTGAACAGCGCGTCGCCCGACAGCAGCACGTCGCCGCCGGCGTAGACGATGCGGCTCCACGCGAAGGTCTGGCCGTTGACGCTGGTCTGCGGCGTCGGCAGCGACTTGCCCGCGGCGAGCAACGGCGCGCCGGCCGGCAGCGCGCCGGCTTCGACCTTGGCCTTGACGTCGGTGCGCAGCGCGACGGCGAGCTTCACCGCGCCGTCGATGTTGACCAGGCCTGCGCCCTGCTGCATCAGGTTCGCGCCCGGCAGCGGCTGCGCGGTGTACTGCAGGATCGCCTTGACGAGCGGCGGCGTCAGCCCGGGGTTGGCCTGCAGCATCAGCGCCACCGCACCGCTGACCACCGGCGCCGCCACCGACGTGCCCGACAGCTCCATCACCGACACGCCCTGCTGCTGGTTGGCGCCCTTGATCCGGGCGAGTTGCGGGTAGCGCTTGGCGAGCAGGCTGTACGACGTCATCGAGTCGCTGTCGGTGGCCAGCGCGCCGATCACCTTGTTGCCGGGCGCGACCAGGTCGGGCTTGGGCAGGTTGTCGGCGACGTGCCGGCCGTGCCCGTCCTTCGAGCCGCCGCGGGTCGGCCCGCGCGAGCTGAAGAAGTTGACCGTGTCGTCGGCGCGCGTGGTCGTGCCCTTCATGTTCGCCGAGCCGACGGTGATCACCGCCGGTTCGTGGCCCGGCGAGCTGATCGAGCCGTAGCGCTCGCGCCCGGTCGCGTCCTGGCCGAAGTTGCCGGCCGCGGCGACGACGGTGATGCCGGCGGCGACGGCGCTGCGCACGGCGCGCGCCAGCGGGTCGGTGGCGTGGCTCTCGGTCGAGTCGGCCGCCAGGCTCAGGTTCATCACGCGGATGTTGTAGGCCTTGGCGTGGTGGATCACCCAGTCGATGCCGGCGAGCACATCGCTGAGCTGGCCGATGCCTTCACCGTCGAGCACCTTGACGTCGTAGAGGTCGGCGCCCGGTGCAATGCCGGTGGTGTCGAGCTTCTGCTTGAAGTCGCGCCCCGCGGCGACCGCCGCGACGTGCGTGCCGTGGCCGTAGCCGTCGACGTACATCGCCTGCGTGTTGTCGAGCTGGCGCTCGAAGGTCTGGCGCGTCGGGCTGTTGGGCGTCAGCGCCGCCGACAGGTCGATGCCCGGCGTCCAGTCCTTGATGCCGAGGGCGGTCGCGTCGCCGACCTTCAGGAAGTCGATCGCACGGCGCACGCGGGTCTTGCCCTGCCAGTCGGCGAACAGCTGGTGTTTCCACATCACGCCCGAGTCGAGCACCGCGACGCCGACGCCGCGGCCGTCGTAACCGGTGTAGTAGTAGCTGTTGGCCTCGGTGCGGCGGCGCGCGGTGCCGAGGCCGCTGGCGGCCTCGATCGTGCTGGGCGTCAGCTGGATGCCGGTGCGTGCGGTCAGGCGGTTCGGCGAGACCGTCTGCACGTCGGCACGCCCGGCGATCTCCTCGACGCGCGCGGCCGGCAGCAGCACCGACAGCGCGCTGACCGACACGTAGCGCATGTAGACGGTGCCGCCGGCGCGCAGCACGTGGCGCCGCAGGTCGACAAGCTCCGGGTCGCGCGAGTCGCTGACGACGAGCGCCTTGACGTAGCGCACGCCGCCGACGTCGCGCGCCCAGCTCAGCTTCGGTGTGGCCGGCGCGGCAAGGGCGTCGCGCAAATCGGCCGAGACCTTGTCGCCGGCCCATGCGGGGGCACCGCAAGCGACCAGCAGCAAGGCGACGAGACGCAGTAGGGGGGTGAGCGTTTTCATGCCGCCATCGTCGGCGACAAGCCCTCGTTCGTGGGGGGTGCGTCCGGCGAAACGTGAACCGCGTCACGGGCGGAATGCACCCTTCGGCATGAATGTGACAGACCGTGACAGCGCTGCGCCGAGCGGCGGCGTCGTTGCCGCCATCGAATCGACCGCCGACGCCGTCCGCGGTTCAAGTTCATCGGCGGTCGCGTCGAAAACCTTCCACGATTTCGCCCTTCGGGGCTGCGCCGATGACTTCTCTGCCGACCGACGACACGCGGCACGCGGGCGGGCCGTGGCAGCGCTTTCGGCGCCGCCACCTGCACGACTATCCGCCCGCTGCGGCCCGGCTGTGGCTCGGCATGGTGGTGACCGGCGCGGGTGCGCTCGGCTGGGCGCTGTGGCGCATCGCGGCGTTGAGCGGCGGCGAGATCGTGCAGATCGCGATCGGCGGCGGGCTCGTCGCGGTGGCGTCGATGTTCGCGTTGAAGATCCCGCGCACCGCGTACTCGGTGACGGTGTCGGACATCTTCGTGTTCACGATCCTGGCGCTGCTGGGCACCCCGGCGGCGGTCGTCGGCGCCGGCATCGACGCCGCGGTCGGCACCGTGCGCACGTCCAAGCGGCTGTCGAGCCGCCTGAGCAGTCCGTTCGCCGCGATGGCCGCGATGGCCGCCGCCGGCGGGGTGTTCGAACTGCTGCGCCGCGGCTTCGCGCTGACCCCGGTCGGTCCCGAAGCCGGCGTGGTGCCGGCGCTGTGCCTCGTCGCGCCGCTGGTTTTCGCGCTGACCGCGCTGCCGGCGATGGCGCTGATGGCGTTGAAACGCGGCGCGCCGCTGCGCCCGTGGCACTGGCTGAGCCTGTCGACGTGGATGATCGCGGTGGCGCTCGCCGCGGCGTTCGTCGCCGGGCTGATGTACCTGAACGTGCAGCGCTTCGGCCTGTTCCTCGCCGCGGCCGCGGCGGCCGTCAGCTTGGCGCTCGTGATGCTGCTGCGCGCGACGATCGCGCGCCGCGAAGCCGAGCAGAAGGAGCACGACGCCCGCGTCGCCGGCGCCGAGGCCGACGCGCGGCTGAACCACGAGCGCTTCACCGCGGCGTTCGCCCACGCCGCGATCGGCATGGCGATCGTGCGTGACGACGGCACGATGCTGAAGGTGAACCCGGCGCTCGAAGAGCTGCTCGGGCGCGGCGCCGACGCGCTCGTCGGGCGGCCGTTCGACGACTGTCTGCACGCCGGCGACGCCGAGCTGTTCCGCCGCCGCGCTGCCGCCGACACGTCGTTCTCGATGGAGCTGCGCTGTCGCGACGGCGGCAACGGCGATCGCTGGGTCGCGCTGCACTGCAGCCAGTACGAGGACCCGGGTGACTTCGGTCGCTGCCGCATCTACCAGCTTTACGACATCACGTCGCGTCGCCAGGCCGAGAACCGCCTGCAGCACATCGCCTACCACGACGGTCTGACCGACCTCGCCAACCGCAGCTGCTTCCACGAGCGGCTGGCGGTCGCGGTCGAGAAGAGCCGCACCGACGCCGCGGCGCGCTTCGCGGTGCTGTTCCTCGACCTCGACCGCTTCAAGGTCGTCAACGACAGCCTCGGCCACATCGCCGGCAACGCGCTGCTGCGCGAGGTGGCGCAGCGGCTGGTCGTTTGCGTGCGCCCGGCCGACCTCGTCGCGCGCCTCGGCGGCGACGAGTTCGCGATCCTCGTCGACGCGCTGGTCGACGACGCCGACGCGCTGCGGCTGGCCGACCGCGTCCTGGCCGAGCTGCTGCGGCCGATTTCGATCAACGGCACCGAGGTCCTGGCCGGCGCGAGCGTCGGCATCACGTTCAGCGACCTCGGCTACCGCACCGTCGACGAAGTGCTGCGCGACGCCGACCTCGCGATGTACGAAGCCAAGGCCGCCGGCCGCGGCCGCGTCGTGCGCTTCGACGTGTCGATGCACGAGCGGGTGGCCGAAAAGCTGGCGCTCGAATCGGACCTGCGCCGCGCCATCGGCGACGGTCAGCTGTCGGTGCGGTTCCAGCCGCTGTACGAGCTGCAGCCGTACCGGCTCTACGGCTTCGAGGCGCTGGCGCGGTGGGAACACCCGACGCGCGGCCCGATCAGCCCGGCGGTGTTCATCACGCTCGCCGAGGAGTCGGGCCACATCGAGGCGCTGACCGACTGGATGGTCGAGCAGTCGGTGGCCCAGCTCGCGGCGTGGCGCCGCGAGCTGCCGGCCGCCGACGCGCTCGGCGTGCACGTCAACATCTCGGGGCGCGACCTCGCGCGGCGCGAGTTGCCCGACGCCGTGGCCGCGCTGCTCGAGCGGCACGACCTGCCACCGGAAGCGCTGACGCTCGAGATCACCGAGACGACGCTGATGGACCGGCTCGACGTCGCGCTGGCGACGCTGCACCGGCTGCGCGCCACCGGGGTGCGCTTCTCGATCGACGACTTCGGCACCGGCTACTCGTCGCTCGCGTACCATTCGACGCTGCCGATCGACAGCCTGAAGATCGACCGCTCGTTCGTGATGGCGCTGCAGGAGCAGCCGCAGAACCTGGAGATCGTGCGCGCGGTCATCGACCTCGGCCGCTCGCTCGGCCGCCGCGTGATCGCCGAAGGCATCGAGACGCCGGCGCAGCTCGCGGCGCTGCGCGACCTCGGCGTGCAGATCGGCCAGGGCTACCTGCTGGCGCGACCGCTGCGCTCGGACGAAGTCACGACGTTGCTCGAAACGCCGCTCGGCGTGCCGGCCTGAGCACCGGTCGAAGCGTCGCGTGCCCCAGGCGGGCGGGCCGGGCGCTGCCGCCGCGCCGATAATCGCCGCCGATGCGGCTGCCCTTCACGAAGATGCACGGCGCGGGCAACGACTTCATCGTGCTCGACGCGACGCGCACGCCGCTGGCGCTCGATGCACCGCAGCTGCGGCGGCTCGGTGACCGCCGTCACGGCGTCGGCGCCGACCAGATCCTCGTCGTCGACGCCGCGCCGCACGCCGGCGTCGACTTCGGCTACCGCATCTTCAACGCCGCCACCGGCGCCGAGGTCGAGCACTGCGGCAACGGCGCGCGCTGCTTCCTGCGCTGGGTGCGCGATCGCGGTCTCGTCAACCGCGAACCGGTGCGCGTGCAGACGATGAACCGGGTGCTCGAGCTGCGCAGCGAAGGCGGCGGCGGCGCCGTCGACATGGGACGCCCCGATTTCGCCGCGTCGGCATCGGGCTTCGACGCTGCCGACCTCGTCGCGCGGCCGGTCGGCGGCGTCGACTTCCGGGCGTTGGCCGGTACCGACGTCGCCGTCGTGTCGATGGGCAACCCGCACGCGGTGCTGCGCGTCGCCGACGTCGACGCTGCGCCGGTGGCCGACCTCGGCCCGCGGATCGAGACCGACGCGCGCTTTGCCGGCGGGGTCAACGTCGGCTTCGTGCAGGTGATCGCGCGCGACGCGGTGCGGCTGCGCGTCTGGGAACGCGACGCCGGCGAGACTCTGTCTTGCGGCAGCGGCGCGTGCGCCGCGGTCGCGGTCGGCATCCGCGCCGGCTGGCTCGACCGCCGCGTCGCCGTCGCCACGCGCGGCGGCACGCTCACTGTCGACTGGCCGGCCGACGACGCCGGCATCGTTCTCGCCGGCCCGGCCGACACCGTCTTCGAAGGAGTCATCGAACTGTGACCAGCCATCCCGCGCCGCCGGCCGGCGTCCAGGGCATTACCGAAGCCGACATCGCGCAGTACCTCGCGAACAACCCGGCGTTCTTCGAGCGCCACGCCGAACTGCTGGCGAGCGTTCAGTTGCGCAGCCCGCACGGCCAGCGCGCGGTGTCGCTGCAGGAGCGGCAGATGGAAATGCTGCGCGAGCGGATCAAGGGGCTCGAAGGCAAGATCATCGAGATGATCCGCCACGGCCAGGACAACCTCGCGCTCGCCGACCGGCTGCACCGTTTCACGCGCGGGCTGCTCGCGACGGTCGACGAGAAGGCGCTGCCAGCACGCATCATCGCGACGCTGCAGCACGAGTTCCAGGTGCCGCAGGTGGCGCTGCGCACGTGGCACGCCGACGACGCCGACATCGACGACGACGTCAAGAGCTTCGCCGCCAGCCTCGGCGGTCCGTACTGCGGAGCCAACGCCGGCTTCGACGCCGCGGGCTGGCTCGACGAACCCGAAGCCGTCGCGTCGCTGGCGATGCTGCCGCTGCGCCACGCGCAGCAGCCGGGCACGGCGTTCGGCCTGCTGGTGCTCGGCTCGCCCGACCCGACGCGCTACACCGCCGAGATGGGCACCGAATTCCTCGCGCGGCTCGGCGACACCGTTAGCGCGGCGCTGGCGCGGCTGCACCCGGCGAGCTGAAGAGCCGACAGGCGATGGCCGTCGACCGCGATGCGAACGACGCGCTCGACCCGGCCATTGCCGAGTACCTGCAGCACCTGCGCGTCGAGCGCCGCGCAGCGCAGCGCACGCTGGCCTTGTACGAGCACGCGCTGCGCCGGCTGCAGCACGCCGCTGCCGCCGACGGCGTGGCGCTGGCGGCGGCCACACCGTCGCACCTGCGCGGCTGGCTCGCGCAGCTGCGCGGCCGCGGGCTCGGCGCTCGCAGCCTGGCTGTCGTGCTCGCCGCATGGCGCGGGCTGTACCGCTGGTGGGGGCGGCGGGGCGTCGTCGCGTCGAACCCGGCCGACGGGCTGCGCGCGCCGAAGGCGCCGAAGCCGCTGCCCAAGGCGTTGGCCGTCGAACACGCGGTGGCGCTGGCCGCGCACATCGACGGCGACGCCGCCGACACGGTGCTGGCGCAGCGCGACCACGCGATCGCCGAGCTGCTGTACGGCAGCGGGCTGCGCGTGTCGGAGCTGCTCGGGCTCGACGTCGCCGCGGCACCCGCGTCGCGCGGCCACGTCGACTGGGACGGCGACGGCGCCAGCGTCCACGTCGTCGGCAAGGGCGGCAAGATGCGTGTCGTGCCGGTCGGCGCGGCGGCCCGCAGCGCGCTGCGCGGCTGGATCGGCATGCGCGCGTCGGTCGCCGCGGCCGGCGAGCGGGCGTTGTTCGTCGGCCGTCGCGGCACGCGGCTGACCGCCAACGCGTTGCGCCAGCGGCTGCGCGCGCAGGCCCAGCGGGTCGGGCTGCCGACCCGCGTCCACCCGCACATGCTGCGCCACAGCTTCGCGAGCCACCTGCTGCAAAGCAGCGGCGACCTGCGCGCGGTGCAGGAACTGCTCGGCCACGCGAGCATCGCGACGACGCAGGTCTACACCAAGCTCGACCACCAGCACCTGGCGAAGGTGTACGACGCCGCGCACCCGCGCGCGCGGCGGCAGATGCCGAGCGATGCTGCCGCGCCACCGGCCGACGACCGCTGAGCGCGTTCGCCGAACCGCTCGCAGCAAAGCAGCGACGCCGCACGCGGCGACTTGACCCTCGCCGACCCGCTGCCTATCGTCGGCGCAACCTGAGGAGCGCGCGATGCAGCGGCGCCGCACGAACCGACTCCGATTCGCCGTCGGCGCAACCGCCGTCGGCGTCGCGGCGCTCGCCGCGTGCGGCGGCGGCGAGGTGCTGGCGGTGCTCGGCACGCTCGGCGCCGGCGGCGGCGACTGGCTCGTCGACGCGCAGCCGGCGGTTGCCGGCTACCAGCCGCTGCGCACCTGCGGCGACGGCGGCAACCAGCCGTGCCGGATCACGATCTTTCCCGGGTCGCTGTACGAGCGCGACTACGCGGTCGTCGGCGGCGGCAATTTCGGCGGTTGCGTCGCGTCGCCGGCGGGTCAGGTGCGCAACGCCGTTGACGTCACGATCCCCGGTTGCTTCACCGGCACGATCGTCAGCGTCAACGAGGCGGTGTCCGGCGACGGCCAGTTGCGCGCCTACTTCGACTTCGACCCCGACATGGTCAGCGGCACGTGGGTCGACATCCACGACGACACGCACCGCTTCGTCTTCTTCGACGATGCCAACGGCTGCGAGAGCGTCGGCGGCACGCGGCGACCGCTGACCTACACGATCGAACGCTCGAACTTCGGCGCGCTGGCCGAAGGTCCGGCGCCGGCAGTGGTGATCGCGCGGACGACGGTCTCGTCGCTGACCGTGTCGACGCCGACCGCACGCACGTTCAGCGGCGAGTTCGTCGGCGCGTCGTCGCTGCGACTGTCGCGCAGCGGCGAGACGATCGAGCTGCAGCGCCGCGACGTCGCCGGCAGCTGCTGACCGCACGGCGGCAGCCGGCCCGCGCGCGCATCGCTCACTGCAGCCGCGGAAAGTTGCGTTCGCGCGCCAGTGGCGTCGTGCGCTCGGCGGCGCCGTCGCGCCGCCACCGCAGCGTCGCCGCGTCGCGGCCGTGCAGACGTTGCCAGACGTCGGCCGGCCGCACCGGCGCGGTGGCGTCGTCGTCGATCGTCACGAGACGGTCGCCGGGCGCGCCGCCGGCGCGCACCGCCGGCGCGCCGTCGACGACCGCGGCGACGACCGGCGCGCCGGCCACGGCGCGCAGCGTGAAGCCGAAGCCGCCGGGCAACGGTGACGGCGCGAACGTCAGCGCGACGCGGCGTGCCGCGGCGTCGAACGCCAGCGCGTCGAACAGCGCCGTGCCGAGGCTGCCCGCCAGGCGGTCGAAGTGGCGCCCGCGGCGCGCGGCGCGACCGGCTTCGAGCACCGCCGGCACGTCGTGCAGGCGCTGCCCGGCGACCGTCAGCGTCTCGAGCCGGGCGTAGGCGACGTCGACGCGGCCGCCGGGCTCGACCACCGACCGCCGCGGCAGGTCGACGCCGCGCAGCAGCGCATCGGCATGGCGCGCGAAGACGACGACCGCGCCGGGGTTGCCGGTGTCGAGCAGGAAGCGATCGGCCCGTCTTGCGCCGATCGCCGCGTCGACGACCGGCAGGCCGTCGTCGAAGACGAGCGGCAGCGTCGCCGTCGTGGCGGTGGCGGGGGTGGCGGGGGTGGCGGCGGTGGCGGCAGTGGCGGTGGCCGACGCGGTCGAACCGGCCGACGCCGCCGCGCCT
>CBDUBX010000008.1:0-29256 GCA_965365495.1 uncultured Burkholderiales bacterium | reverse complement strand
GGCGGCACGACGCGGAAGGTGTCGAACGCCTGCATCCCCCACTTCATGAACTGGTAGCGCTCGCGGTTGCGCTCGAACTCGAGCTTCATGTTCAGGTCGAGCGCCTGCGGCGTGCCGTAGTGGTCGATCATCACCGAGTGGTCGACGACCAGGTCCACCGGTACCAGCGGCTCGATGCGCTTCGGGTCCTGCCCCATGCGGTCGGCGACATTGCGCATCGCCGCGAGGTCGGCGAGCAGCGGCACCCCGGTGAAGTCCTGCAGCACGACGCGGGCGACGACGAACGGGATCTCGTCGACGCGCTCGGCGACCGGCTTCCATCGCGCGAGCTGGGCGACGTGCTCGGCGGTGACCTTCTTGCCGTCGCAGTTGCGCAGCACGCTCTCGAGGACGATGCGCAGGCTGACCGGCAGCCGCGCCACGCCGGGGAGTTGCTCGGCGAGCGCAGGCAGCGAGTAGAGACGGCCCTCTGCGCCGCCGGCGGTGGTGAACGGTCGCAGCGTCTGCGCGTACGGGTGGGCGGGCGAGACGGTCGTGAGGCTGGGTGACATCGTGGGTCCTTGTCGCGGCGACGCGAGGATGGGTCGTTCGGAGAGTGTCAGGCCTTGGGAACGATCAGCCGCAGGCCCTTGAAGTAATCGCGATAGAAGCCGGCGTCGCGCGAGATGAGGCCGGTGCATTGCAGCAGCGCGTGGGCGCCGATCAGGAAGTCGGGCACGGTACGTGGCGACGCGAGACGGCGTCCGGCTGCTCGCAGGCGTTCGTTGTAACGCCGCTGCATCTCGCCGGCACGCGCCGCGGCGCGCAACTCGATCGCCGAGTAGCCGATGCCGGCGTCGTCGAGTGCATCGAGCAGTTGCGAACTGCGGCCCAGACCGGCGACGACCTCGCTGACGACGACGTCGCAGGCGACGACCGGGCCATGCGACAGCGCATCCCGCAGCGCCGATTCGGCGGCGGCGGCGTTCGCGTCGTCGCCGAGCAGGTCGACGACGATCGAGGTATCGACGGCGATCACCGGCCGCTGACTACGGGTCGATCGGGTCGCCCGGCGCACGGCCGCGCAACTCGCGCATCACGTCGTCGGTCGTCACGCCGGGCGGAAGCTTGAACCGCCCGCGCACGCGCGACAGCGCGTCGCCGACGTCCTTGCGCAGCACGATCCGTCCCTCGTGCAACTCGACCTTGAGCTTCGTCCCCTTGGTCAGACCGAGGGCGTCGCGCACGGCCTTCGGCAGCGTGATCTGGCCGCGTTCGGCGACGGTAGCTTCCATGGTGTCGGGACAGATGAGTATGCCGCGATCATACATACCCGGGTGAGTCGGCAAGACGAGCGTGATGGTCGGCCTGCGTGCCGTCTCAAGCCGAAGGGCCGCTGACGGAAGCTCCAGCGTGACGACGGTCGAAGCAAGTTTATAGTGTATTTGAAAGGCACGGTATGAATAGTAGGCGTTTCCACCGATGCGCGGATCCTTAGACTGGCTAAGGTCTGCTCTAACGCGGCGCCGTCCCGCTTCCGGGCCTCGAGTCCCCGGCCTCATTGAAGCTAGGAGATTTGGCGGGCGTAACGCGCCAGTGCCTATCCCGCAGCCTGCGGGCCTCAATTCGTTCGGTGACCGCGGCGCGCCGTGACTGGATAGAGAACAGGGGGCGGCGCACCGCTGGTGCCGTCGCATGACCTTTCCGGCGATCAACATCAGGCCAGCCCTCCGTCGATGTTTCCTCCGTGACTCCGGATCCCGCCGCGTTCTTTGCCCGCCTTGCCGGCCTCGAACGGGGCGCCTCTGCTCATCCGTGGCAGGCGCAACTCGTTGCCGACGCCGAATGCGGCAATCGCCTCATCCGCGTGCCCACCGGCATGGGCAAGACCTTCGGCGTCCTCGCCGCGTGGGCCTGGAACCGGCTCGCGCGCGGCGACGACGCCTGGCCGCGCCGGCTGGTGTGGTGCCTGCCGATGCGCGTCCTGGTCGAGCAGGTGGCCGCCGAGATCGGTGACGCACTCGGGCGCCTGGGAGGAATGGCCGCCGACGTGCCGGTGCACCAGCTGCTGGGCGGCGTGGAATGCGGTGAATGGCACCTGACGCCCGAGAAGCCGGCCGTGCTGGTCGGCACCCAGGACATGCTGCTGTCGCGGGCTCTCAACCGCGGTTACGCCGCCGCGCGCGCGCGCTGGCCGATGGACTTCGGCCTGCTGAACCAGGACGCGTTGTGGGTGATGGACGAAGTGCAGTTGATGGACGTGGGCCTGGCCACGTCGGGCCAGTTGCAGGCCTTCCGCGAACAGGATGCAGCGCTCGGCGGTCCGCGGCGCCCCTGCAAGACGTGGTGGATGAGCGCCACACTGCAGCCCGCCTGGCTGCAGGCGAGCCCCGACGTCGCGCCCGCCGTGGGCGATCTTCCGCAGATGCGCATTCCCGTGGCCGACCGGCACGGTGCGCTGTGGGACGGCGTACACAAGCCCTTGCAGCGGCACGAGTCCGCCGAGGCGAAGAAGCTCGCCGCGCTGGTGGTCGAGGCGCACGTCGCCGCGGGTCGTGGCGAGCACGGGCCGACGCTCGTCGTCGTCAACCGGGTCGAGACGGCGCTCGAGGTGATCGTCGCGCTCGAGTCGCAGAAGTCGCTGCGCACAACCGAACTGCGCCTCGTGCACGGGCGCTTTCGCCCTGCCGAGCGCGAACCTTGGAGACGCGAGTTCCTTCACCGCAGCGCCTGCGACCCCGGAACCGACCGCATCATCGTGGCCACGCAAGTCATCGAGGCCGGCGTCGACGTGTCGGCCGCGGTGCTGGTGACCGAACTGGCACCGTGGGCCAGCCTCGTGCAGCGCTTCGGTCGCTGCGCTCGCTGGGGTGGCACCGCGCAGGTCATCGTCGTCGACAGGGGGTCGCGCGACGACAAGGCGTCGCTGCCTTACCGGGCCGCCGAACTCGACGCCGCCCGTGATGCGCTGGCGATGCTGGACGGCGTGGCGCCGCGCGAACTGGAAGCCTTCGAGGAAGCGCATCCCGAACTGCTGGCGCGCCTGTATCCCTACGCACCGGCGCATCTGCTGATGCGCGACGAGATCGACGAGCTGTTCGACACCAGCGCCGACCTCTCCGGCGCAGACATCGACATCAGTCGTTTCATCCGCTCGGGTGCCGAACGCGACCTGCAGGTCTTCTGGCGTGCCATCGGCATCGGCGAGACACCGCAGGCTTCGTGCCGAGCGCATCGCGACGAGCTGTGCGCCGTGCCGTTCCTGCGAGCGCAGGACTGGTTGTGCGAGAAAGGCGGACGACCCAAGCCGGGCGTGCGCGCCTGGGTGTGGAGCTGGACCGGCGGCCATTGGGCGCCGGCCGAGCGGCGCCAGCTCTTCCCCGGCCAGACCGTGCTCGTCGCCGCCGATGTCGGCGGCTACGTGCCGACCCGCGGCTGGGCGCCGGCGAGCACGGCCGCGGTCGTGCCGGTGCTTGCCAGCGCGCCACCCGCGGCGGAAGACGCCGCAGCCACCGACTCGGCCGATGCCGACGATTCGCTGAGCGCCGCCGCGGCGTGGCAGACCGTGGCGTTCCACGGGCTGCAGGTCGCGCGCGAGGCGCAAGCCCTGGCCGAAACGTTGGCACCCGGGCTGTCGCCGCTGTTCGGCCTGGCCGGCCGCTGGCACGACGCGGGCAAGGGGCACCCGGCGTTTCAAGCGTGTCTGCGTCCGCACGGCTTCGGCACCGATGTCGCCAAGGCGCCCAGGCAGGCATGGCTTGAACCCGCGCGGCTCTATCAGCTTGCCGATGGGCCGCGCCGCGGCCTGCGGCACGAGCTGGCCAGCACGCTGGCGCTGTTTGCGCTGCTGCGCCGCTGCCAGATCGACCACCCGGCGCTGCTCGGGCCGTGGCGCGAATTGCTTGCCCGATTGCCGGGCGGCGACGATCTTCCGCCGTCTGCACCCACTCCCGAGGGTTTGTCGGCACTGGAGCACGAAGTGCTCGCGCTGGACGCCGAACACTTCGACCTGCTGGCCTACCTGGTGTGCTCGCACCACGGCAAGGTCCGCATGAGCTGGCACGCCAGTCCGGTCGACCAGGAAGCCGGCGACGAGGCGGTTCGCATTCGCGGCGTGCGCGCGGGCGACGTGCTGCCGGCGCTGACCCTTGCCGATGCCGACGGCGCCTGGCACACGCTGCCTGCGGTTGAACTTGTTCTGGCCCCCGCCGCGGCCGGGCTGAACCCGCATACCGGGCGCGGGTGGACCGAACGCGTGCTTGGCCTGCTGCAGCGCCACGGCCCGTTCGCACTGGCTTGGCTCGAAGCGCTGCTGCGCGCCGCCGATCAACGGGCCACCCGCCAGGCGCAGCAGAATGACCCCTTGATCCAGAGCCGCGGAGCTGCCGAACATGGACTGGAAACAAGCGATCGAGCGCTGGCGCGCGCTGCCGTCGGCGGAGAAGCATCGCCGCCGCTGGACGAGCATCCCGCGCAGCGTGTCACGCAGCTTCGCGTTGGAAGGCGAAGCGGTGGATCCGCGGATGCTGGAAGCCGAACACGCGCGCCATCCCATGCCACCCGATACCTCCACACACCCCTCGGACGGCTGAGCTATCTCGAGCTCGCGCCACACCTGGCGCTGGCTGCGCAACGGGTCGAAGGCGCGATCGCCGCCGGCGCATACGACGACCACCCGCTCGACGATGCGCTGATCGCCGAGTTGCACCGCCGGCTGTGCGGCGAACTCACGCCGCAGTTCGCAGGCTGGCGGCGGGTGGCGGTGCAAGTGGGAACGCACACGCCGCCTGAGCCGTTCCGCGTGCATCTGCTGATGCGCGAATACGCGCTCGACCTGCAGGCACGGCTGCACGCCGCGCAGGCGCAGACCACACCCGGCGACGTCTTGCTCGAGGCGCTGGCCTTCGCCGAAGGCCGGCTGCTTTCGATCCACCCGTTCGGCGACTTCAACGGCCGCGTCACGCGCTTGTTCCTGCGGCTGCTGCTGCGGCAGCTCGATCTCCCCGACGTCGACCTCGCGCCGGCCCCTCAAGGCGCCCAGCCCTATTTCGACGCGCTGCGCGCTGCGGACCGGCGCGACTGGCGCCCCTTGATGGACATGTGGCGCCGGCGTTTCGAGCAGGCACCGATCGGGGGGCCGCGATGATCCGCGTGCACGCGCTCGACGGCTGCGCGCCGACGCCGTTGGCGCATTACCTCAAGGCGCTCGGCGTGCTGCGGCTGGTGGCCGAGCAGGCCGATCCCGCGGCGCGCGGTTGGTGGGAAGGCGAGCGCTTCAGGCTCGTCTCGTCGCTCGACACGGAAGAACTCGTCGCCTTCTTCCTGCACCGCTACGCCCCCACGCCCTTCGTCGCGCCATGGAACAAGGGCTCGGGCTTCTTCGTCGCCGGCGATCCGGGCCTCGCTCCGCTGGAAGCGGCGACCGGCGCGCGCCTGGCGCCGTTCGTGCGAGGCATTGCGGCGGCGCGGGCGTTCCTCGACGAATTGCAGGCGAGCGATGCGCAGGTGCGGGCGATCAAAGACGAGGTCAAGCAAAGGGGCTTGTCCACGGCCGAGCGCAACGCGCTGCGCCAGTCTCCCGATTACAAGCAGCGCCTGGCCGAGGCCGAACGCCGTTTCAAGGCGCAGAAGGCCGACCTCATCCCCCGGGCTCGCATGCACTGGCGCGGCCCGCATCGGCACTGGATCGACGTCGCAATGGTGATCGACGACGACGGCACGGCAAGCTTTCCGGCGTTGCTGGGCACCGGCGGCAACGACGGCCGGCTCGATTTCACCAACAACTTCATGCAGCGGCTGGGCGACGTGTTCGACCTCGCCGCTGCGCACGCGCCGCCCCGCGCCGCCAGCGCTGGCTGGTTGGCCGCAGCGCTGTGGGGCGGGCCGGCGGCGGCCTGCCTGCAGGACCGCGCCGTGGGCCAATTCCTGCCTGGAAGCGCGGGCGGCGCCAACAGCGTCAATGGCGCGGAAGGCACGAGCCAACTCAACCCCTTCGACTTCATCCTGATGCTCGAAGGCTGTCTGCTGTTCAAGGCGCATGCGGTGAAGCGGCTCGACACGCAGGCGCCGCAGCGCGCCGCGGCGCCGTTCGTCGTGGCGGCACAGGCCGCCGGCTACGCCAGCGCCGACATCTCCGACGAAAGCGCTCGCGGCGAGCAGTGGATGCCGCTGTGGAACCAGCCGATGACGCTGCCCGAGGCGCGGCGCCTGTTCGCCGAAGGTCGCGCGCAGATCGGTACCCGCACGGCGCAGCAACCGCTGGACATGGCGCGCGCCGTGGCCCGCCTGGGCACGGCGCGCGGCATCGTCTCATTCCAGCGCTACGGCTACGTCGAGCGCAACGGCCAGAGCAACTTGGCGGTGCCGCTGGGGCGCTTCGTCGTGCGCGAGACGCCGTCGCCCCGGATCGCCTGCCAGGACGATCTGGCGGTCTGGCTGGCCCGCGTGCGGCGCGCCGCCACCGACCCGGACGGCGGGACGCGCCTGGTCACGGCAGCGCGGCGCGCCGGCGACGCGGCTCTCGCCGCCGCGCAGCACCCCGACGATTCGCTGCGTTGGCAGGGGCTGCTGCTCGCGCTGGCCGAAGTGGAAGCCGTGATGCGGTCCGGCGCCGGCTTCAAGGCCGGGCCGGTACCGCCGCTGCGGCCCGAGTGGGTGCAGGCCGCCGACGACGGAACGCCCGCCTTCCGCCTGGCGCTGGCCTTCGCGCTGCAGGCCGGTGGCTTCCATCGGAACGGCTGGCCGATAGACGGCATCCGCCGCCACTGGCTGCCGCTCGAGCGCGCGCGCGGCCTGCGCTTTGCGACGACGTGGTGATGGCGGGCCGCAGCGGCGTCGACGACGCGATCGCGCTGGTCGAGCGCAGGCTGGTCGAATCGGCCGGAGGCGGCCTGCGGTCCCTCACCTTGCGGCCGGCGGTGCGGGCCGAAGCGCGGCTGGCCGACATCGGCGCATGGCTGCGCGGCGTCGTCGACGCCGACCGCACGCTGGCGCTGGCGCGGGCCCTCATGGCGCTGGATCGCCGCCTGTGGGCCGAACAGTGGATCGACAGAGTGCCGGCACCGCCGGTGGACGACTGGCCCGACGACGCCTGGCTGTGCATCCGCCTGGCCTACTGGCCGTGGCCGCTGACCGGCGGGCAACCCGTGCCGTGCGACCCCGCCATCCTGCGCCGGCTGACCAGCGGCGACGCCGCCGGGGCGCTGCAGCTCGCGCTGCGCCGCCTGCGCGCCATCGGTCTCACGCCCACCGTTCGCGCCGCTGCAGTCGCCTCGGGCACCGCCGGTCTGTGGGCGGCGGCGCTGGCTTTCCCGCTGTCCCGCCACACCGCCGAGCGCGCGCTGCGCCGGCTGGCCCCCACCTTCGTTCAGGAGCTTCCCGCATGACGCTCGACCTTTCGCCGCTTGCCCAGGCGCCGCGCCTGCTGTTTGCGATCCCCTTGCAGCCTTTGCAGGGCCAACGCTTTCAGCCCACGGGCTTTCCGGGGCTGGGTGCTGCCACTTTCGCAGCGGGCGCCGGCGACTGCCTGCTCGTCGAATCGGCGCAAAGCATGGCCAACCGGCTCGAACGCACGGTGTGGGACGAGGCTGCACAGGACGTGGTCGAGACGGCACGCGGCATTTCTCACGTGAAGGTCATGCGCCAGGGTGCCTTTCTCACCGACACCATCCTCGAGGCTCACCGCCTCAACAGTCCCTATCTGCTCGAGGCGTCGGACAGGACTTTCTTCAACCTGCTGAAGGCCGAACTCGGCGGGCTGGAAACCGGCCCCGTGGACCGCAGGAAACTCGCGCAGGTTCTGCTGAAGCTGGACGTGGGATCGCTGCTGCACGGCGTGTTCCTTGCGAAGAAGGAGCTGGCCGGCGGCCGCCTGCGCCTGGCGCGTGCCGTTTCGGCATTCATCGAGGCCGAGGGCGTGAACGTCGCGGCATCGGGCGGCGTCAAGAACGATCACGTGAATCCGTCGGGTGATGCCAAGACCGGTTTCGGCAACGTTCCGTTCGCCCGCGACGAATTCACGGCGCGGGCCATCACGCTCTACGTCAACCTCGACCTCGCGCAGATCCGCGGCTACGGCCTGGGCGACGACGCGTACCGGCTGCTCGTGGTGATGGCGCTGTACAAGTTGCGCGCCCTGCTCGAGGGCCATCTGCGACTGCGCACCGCCTGCGACCTGAAGCCGAAGGACGGCGCGGTCGCGGCCACCGCGCCGGCGGGCTTCGTGCTGCCCGCGCTGCCCGAGCTCGCTGCGGCGCTGCAGCATGCGGTGGCTGCCTGCGCCGCCGCCGGGATGACCGTGACAACCGCCACCTACGACGACGAGGTCAAGGGCAAGTCCGAAGGCGAGCCCAGCCGAGCCGAAGTGCCGGGGATCGACGCCTCATCCTGAAAGACATGCCGACCCTGCTGTTCCGCTTTCCGGGCGGGCGCTATCACGCCACGCCGTGGGGTCACCATGTCAACGAGGGTCTGATCGAATGGCCGCCGTCGCCGTGGCGCTTGCTCAGGACTTTGCTCTCCGCGGGTTACACGCGGCTGGGGTGGGACGGCGCAATGCACGAGCCGTGGCGGTCGCAGCCGCCCGCGCCGGCGCGGACGCTGCTGCAGAAGCTGGCGCGGACGCCGCCGCGGTTTTCGCTGCCCCCGGCCACGGGCGCGCACAGCCGCCACTACATGCCGGTGGCCGCGTTCAAGGGCGATCGCGAGCACACGACGCTGGTCTTCGACACCTGGGCGCAGGTCGACGACGCCGAGCTGGTGGTGCATTGGGACGCAGCACTCAGCTCGGAGGAAGCCGCGCTGCTGGAAGAGCTTGCGTGCGGAATCGGATACCTGGGGCGCTCCGAATCGTGGGTAGAAGCGCGGCTCGCCAGCGATGAGCAGGCCGCAAGCGTTCAGATCAACTGCTGGCCATGCGATCTCGGCGCGTCGCCCGGCCCGGGTTGGGAGCAGGTGGCGCTGCTCGCCCCCGCGAGTGACGCCGAGTACGCCGCGTGGCGCGAGCAGCGCCTGCAGGCCGCTTTGAGCAGCTTGCCGCCCGTCCCGCTGCCCGACAAGAAGAAGCCGGGTGCCAAGGACCGCAGGCCGACCGAGCAGCGTCAGGCCGAGCGGGATCGCGCACAAGCGCCTTACCCGCCGGATCTGATCGCGTGCCTGCAGACCGATACCAACTGGCAGCGCGAGCACGGCTGGAGTCAGCCGCCGGGCAGCCGTCGCATGCTGTACTGGCGCCGCTCGGACGCGCTGCGATCCGCTCGGCGAGCGCCGCCGCGCGAGACCGCTCATCGCGCCAACGTTTCCTTCGTGTTGCTGTCGCTGATGACGCAGTCGGGCAACGACCACGCGCTGCCCATGCTTGCGCGCAGCCTGCCGCAAGGCGAGCGATTCCATCGCCAGATGGTGGCCGAGCGGCTGCGCCTGGCGCCGGGGCTTGCGGCGCCGGTGCTGACCGGCTGCGACGCGCAGCGCCGACCGTTGGGCGGCGCCCATCGCCACGCCCACGTGCTGTCGCTCGATCTGGACGGCGACGGCCACATCGATCACCTGCTGGTGTGGGCCCCCGATGGGCTCGACGCCCTCGACCAGCAGGCGATCCGCCGGATACGCGTCACCTATGCGAAGGGCGGCATCGGCGAGTTGCGCGTGGCATGGTCCGCGGCCGGCAGCGCGGACGATCTCGGCGGTTTGCCGGCGCCATGGGGCAGCGCGCTGCAGCGGTCGGTGGGCGGTGGGAGGGTGTGGCAGACCGCGACGCCGTTCGTGCCGCCGCGCTACCTGAAGCCGCGCGGCGCCAACGGCTGGGAGGGGCAGGCACGGGCGGAACTGCGCTCGCGCGGGATGCCCGAGCCGACCGGCATCGAGTTGCTCGATCCGCCCGACGACGCCGGCGTGCGCACCTTGCGCCACCACGTGCGCGTTCGCCAGAGCGGCCCGCCACCGCCGGTGGACGTGGGCTTGGCGCTCAAGCTGACCTTCGCCAGCGCCGTGAACGGACCCATCTGCCTGGGCTATGGCAGCCACTTCGGCCTGGGGCGTTTCGAGCGGGTAGACGATGCCTGAGACGCGGTTCGCCGCGACTGCGCTGCTTCCCGCGCGCATGCTCAACGAGTACGTCTACTGCCCCCGCCTGGCGTACCTGGAGTGGGTGCAGGGCGAATGGGCGGATTCGGCTGACACCGTCGAGGGACGGTATGCGCACCGGCGAGTCGACCGGCCCCGCGGCAGGCCGCCAAAGCCGGCGCCGCGCACGGAGGCGGCACATGGACCCAGCGTCGCCCCGGGCGACGACGGGCCCGCGGCGGCGGTCCACGTTCACTCGCTCGAACTGTCGTCCGACTCGCTCGGCTTCGTCGCCAAGCTCGACCTCGCCGAGTTTTCGGGCCGCCGCGCGGTGCCGGTCGACACCAAGCGCGGCAAGCGCCCGCACGTCGTCCAGGGCGCCTACGAGCCCGAACGCGTGCAGCTGTGCGTGCAGGCACTGCTGCTGGAGGCCAATGGGTACGAGGTGCCAGAAGGCGTCCTCTACTTCGCCGCGTCACGCGAGCGCGTGAAGGTGACGTTCGATGCCGAACTCCGCCGGGCGACCCGCGACGCGGCTGCCGCGCTGCGCGAAGTGGTCGCCGGAGGCAGCATCCCGCCGCCGCTCGAGAACAGCCCAAAGTGTCCGCGCTGCTCGCTCGCCGCCATCTGCCTGCCCGACGAAGTGCACTTTCTGCGTCATCAGCAGACACCGCCGCGGCCGCTGGCGGTGAGCCAGCCGCCGGCGTTGCCGCTGTACGTCCAAGCGCGCGGCGCCAAGGTGTCGAAGAAAGGCGACGTGCTCGAGGTATCGGTCGACGACGAGCCGGTGACGAGTGCCCGCCTGCTCGATGTGTCGCAGCTGGTGCTGCAAGGGGGCGTCTACCTCACGACGCCGGCACTGCACGAGTTGATGGCGCGCGGCGTGCCGGTCAGCTGGCTTTCTCACGGCGGCTGGCTGATGGGCCACACGGTGGGCGCCGGGCACAAGAACGTCGAGCTTCGAACCGCGCAGTACCGTGCAAGCTTCGACGCGGCGCACTGCCTGCGGCTGGCGCGCGACGTCGTCGTCGCGAAGATCCGCAACCAGCGCACGCTGCTGCGACGCAACTGGAAGCGCAGTGACGTTCCCGATCCGGTGTCGATCGGCTTCCGCAACGACATCGAGGCGGCCGAGCGTGCGCGGGACCTCCCGACGTTGCTCGGCGCCGAAGGGCAGGCGGCCGCGCGCTACTTCGCGCACTTCTCGCAGATGCTGTCGCTGCCTGGTGGTGGCGACGGAGGCGAAGGCGGCGCAGACGATCGGCGGCGCTGGGCGTTCGACTTCGAGCGCCGTAGCCGCCGCCCGCCGACGGATCGCGTCAACGCGTTGTTGTCGTACGCCTATGCGTTGCTCACCCGTACCGTGGCTGACACCGTCACCGCAGTCGGCTTCGACCGCTACCGCGGTTTCTTCCATCAGCCGCGTTACGGCAAGCCGGCGCTGGCACTCGACCTGATGGAGCCGTTCAGGCCGCTGATCGCCGATTCGGCGGTGCTGACCGCCATCAATAACGGCGAAGTCGACGCCGACGAATTCGTCGTCGCCGGTGGTGCGGTGGCGCTCAGCGAGCGCGGGCGACGCGCATTCATCGCCACGTTCGAGCGGCGCATGGCGCAAGAGGTGACGCACCCACTGTTCGGCTATTCAGCCGCGTACCGGCAGATCGTCGAATTGCAGTGCCGCCTGTTCGGACGCCATCTGCTCGGCGAGATCGAGCGCTACCCGAACTTCGTGACCCGCTGACGAACATGCCCGACGAGCACCTGTACATCGTCACCTACGACATTGCCGATCCGCGCCGCTGGCGCGCCATTTTCCGGCTAATGCACGGCTTCGGCGACTGGCTGCAACTGTCGGTCTTCCAGTGCCGCATGACGCGGTTGCGGCACGCTGAATTGCTGGTCAGGCTGCAGTCGACCATCTCGTCGAGCGAGGACCATGTGATCGTGATCGACATCGGTCCCGCCGACCGCTGCGAGCCGCGCGTGCACAGCATCGGCAAGGGGCACTTCGAGCCGATCGAGCGCAAGCCCGTTATCGTCTGAAGTCACGACGGGCGGTCCGAGACTTGCCGCCCGCCGTGCGAGCGCTGCGATGCAATGGGCAGCAGGACAGAGCGCTCGCACGGCAAAGATCTTTAAGAATCAGCATGTTGCGCGCTCGTTCTCGGCTTTCGACGCGCGCGCGACAGCAGCGGCGGACCGATGGCAGGCCACCGCTCGCAGGAGCGGCGCACTGCCCGCGCCACTGCTGCGTCCTGAACAGGGCTCTTTTCCGAGGCGTTGAGCCTCGGCCTCATTGAAGCTTGCGCACCAGGTCCCGACACTGCGCTCGCTGGCTCGCTTTTCCGAGGCGTTGAGCCTCGGCCTCATTGAAGCATCTTCTCGGGCGCCTTGCGGTTGACGTAGCCGGCCACTTTTCCGAGGCGTTGAGCCTCGGCCTCATTGAAGCAACATGAACCGCCTCCCAAGCGAAGACACCGCCGTCCTTTTCCGAGGCGTTGAGCCTCGGCCTCATTGAAGCGCACGGCAGGTCGAGAGCGTCGAGATGGACGTCCGCCGCTTTTCCGAGGCGTTGAGCCTCGGCCTCATTGAAGCGAAGCAGTTCGGCCTATTCTTGACGCCATTAAATCACTTTTCCGAGGCGTTGAGCCTCGGCCTCATTGAAGCCATTCGGCCATGAGCCACTCCGCGAACGGGCCGTCTTTTCCGAGGCGTTGAGCCTCGGCCTCATTGAAGCGTCGACGCCGTGGCGCAGCAGCGCGGCGTGAGCGTCCTTTTCCGAGGCGTTGAGCCTCGGCCTCATTGAAGCGGCATCTTGGAGGCACGCCAGCTCGCTGTCCCGCAGCTTTTCCGAGGCGTTGAGCCTCGGCCTCATTGAAGCCATCATGTCCTTGAACAGTGCAGCGCCTTCAACGGCCTTTTCCGAGGCGTTGAGCCTCGGCCTCATTGAAGCAACACAACGTCGGGCGGCACAAAGTACCTGAACTGCTCTTTTCCGAGGCGTTGAGCCTCGGCCTCATTGAAGCGACGCAGCGCGCGCCGGCCGGGACAGCGACGCCGACTTTTCCGAGGCGTTGAGCCTCGGCCTCATTGAAGCAAGGTGGGCGGCAAGGCTACCGCCGGCGAACTGCAGGACTTTTCCGAGGCGTTGAGCCTCGGCCTCATTGAAGCGTGTCGAGCTTGCTTGCGGCGATGTCGCGCAGACAGCTTTTCCGAGGCGTTGAGCCTCGGCCTTATTGAAGCGTAGGCCATCGTCAACTGCTCGACGCTCTCGCCGCCTTTTCCGAGGCGTTGAGCCTCGGCCTCATTGAAGCGGCGAAGAACAGTTGGCAGGAGGCGAAGGCGGCATCGGCTTTTCCGAGGCGTTGAGCCTCGGCCTCATTGAAGCCCGTGGATGTGGCAGCCGGTCATCGACTGGCCTGCGCTTTTCCGAGGCGTTGAGCCTCGGCCTCATTGAAGCCACGCGCGCTGCATAGAGCACTACACGCGGCACGGCCTTTTCCGAGGCGTTGAGCCTCGGCCTCATTGAAGCAACTTCTACGACAAGCAGGTGCTGACGCTGCGCAGCTCTTTTCCGAGGCGTTGAGCCTCGGCCTCATTGAAGCAGCTTCCTCGGGGACGTGAAGCCGAACGTAGGGGACCTTTTCCGAGGCGTTGAGCCTCGGCCTCATTGAAGCCGCGCTCGGCATACTGCACGTGCACCAGCGCCAGCCTTTTCCGAGGCGTTGAGCCTCGGCCTCATTGAAGCCGTTTTTCTGGAGAACCGAAATGGCACTTTCCACCGCTTTTCCGAGGCGTTGAGCCTCGGCCTCATTGAAGCCTGCGGGCCAAGGTCCGCATGGCCGAGACCTGGGGCCTTTTCCGAGGCGTTGAGCCTCGGCCTCATTGAAGCTCCGCAGCCGGACGCTGCCGAAGACTCGACGCCGCCCTTTTCCGAGGCGTTGAGCCTCGGCCTCATTGAAGCGGCCGGTGCCCGCGCATCCGCCGATACCGCCGCCCAGCTTTTCCGAGGCGTTGAGCCTCGGCCTCATTGAAGCCAAGTATCCCAAGCCTGAAACAGCCTATCGTCTTCTCTTTTCCGAGGCGTTGAGCCTCGGCCTCATTGAAGCTGCCCGCTCCGCGCTGATGCTCTGCAGCCCGCGCCCTCTTTTCCGAGGCGTTGAGCCTCGGCCTCATTGAAGCCTGCGACCAGCCGGCGGCCCGGATGCCGAGCTGCTGCGCTTTTCCGAGGCGTTGAGCCTCGGCCTCATTGAAGCGGCTGCGTCAGCTGCGCCTTCGGGCAGTTGACTTCCTTTTCCGAGGCGTTGAGCCTCGGCCTCATTGAAGCGAGCAGGCGGCCGAGATGCTCGAAGCGGTGAAGGTCGACTTTTTCGAGGCGTTGAGCCTCGGCCTCATTGAAGCCCGTTCTTGCTCTGGCCGGCGCTGATGATCGTCACCGCAACTTTTCCGAGGCGTTGAGCCTCGGCCTCATTGAAGCGACGCCGGGGTCGCGCTGGCCTGCATCGTGATCTCGACTTTTCCGAGGCGTTGAGCCTCGGCCTCATTGAAGCACAAGCCCGCCGCCGTTTGCGATCAAAGGCGTACCAGCTTTTCCGAGGCGTTGAGCCTCGGCCTCATTGAAGCCGGGCACCTGCTCTTTCGCGCGCGCTCGGTACTCCTTTTCCGAGGCGTTGAGCCTCGGCCTCATTGAAGCGGGCTCGTCGGGGTTGACGAACTGGCCCTTGCCGTTCTTTTCCGAGGCGTTGAGCCTCGGCCTCATTGAAGCAACGTCTACCTGCACGAGTTTCTGCGCAGCGACGACGACTTTTCCGAGGCGTTGAGCCTCGGCCTCATTGAAGCCAGTCGTGATTGACAACACCCTGCTGTGCACGGCTACTTTTCCGAGGCGTTGAGCCTCGGCCTCATTGAAGCGTCCTCGTGCTCTCGCGCATTGCGCCCGTACGCGCTTTTCCGAGGCGTTGAGCCTCGGCCTCATTGAAGCCTGTTGCCGCGGCAGCGGCGGTGGTTGCCGCGGCGGCCTTTTCCGAGGCGTTGAGCCTCGGCCTCATTGAAGCTCGCAGCCGTACCGCAACCGCGTCGCGATGGCGCAGATCTTTTCCGAGGCGTTGAGCCTCAGCCTCATTGAAGCCCTTCGACGCTGGAAGAAGAGCGGCCGAACGACCGCTTTTCCGAGGCGTTGAGCCTCGGCCTCATTGAAGCGCCAACACCGGCAAGGAGTGCGAGGAAACGCTGCGGTCTTTTCCGAGGCGTTGAGCCTCGGCCTCATTGAAGCGAGCGCGGCACGCAGGCGACTCGCGGCGGGGTGTGGGGCTTTTCCGAGGCGTTGAGCCTCGGCCTCATTGAAGCCTGAGGTTGGCCAAGGCAGGCAAGACCGATCCGTGGAACTTTTCCGAGGCGTTGAGCCTCGGCCTCATTGAAGCCGCTCGATGCGCCAGCGCGCGTGGCGCTGGAGATAGAGCTTTTCCGAGGCGTTGAGCCTCGGCCTCATTGAAGCTCCGGTCGCGTCAGTGTCGCGATGACCGACGACGACTTTTCCGAGGCGTTGAGCCTCGGCCTCATCGAAGCAAGCCCTTCCTCGCGCTCGACGCCTCGCTGCGGTGTACGTCGCCGACGGCAGGCGGCCTGCGGCCTTCGAGGCCGTTGCCCCTCGGGCTTGCGACAATCCGCAGCCTCGACTTCGAGCTCCCCCGCCCGTGAGCCACATCCTCCAATCCCTCCCTGTCGGCGAACGCGTCGGCATCGCGTTCTCCGGCGGCCTGGACACCAGCGCCGCGGTCCATTGGATGCGCGCCCGGGGTGCGATCCCGTGCGCCTACACCGCGCACCTGGGCCAGCCCGACGAGACCGACTACGACGCGATCCCGCGCAAGGCGGCGGCCTACGGCGCCGAGATCGCGCGGCTCGTCGACTGCCGGCCGCAGCTCGTCGCTGAGGGCGTCGCCGCGATCCAGAGCGGCGCGTTCCACATCTCGACCGCCGGCGCGACGTACTTCAACACCACGCCGCTCGGCCGCGCCGTCACCGGCACCGCGCTCGTCGTGGCGATGCGCGAGGACGGCGTCGACATCTGGGGCGACGGCAGCACCTTCAAGGGCAACGACATCGAGCGCTTCTACCGCTACGGGCTGCTCGCCAACCCGAACCTGCGCATCTACAAGCCGTGGCTCGACCAGCGCTTCATCGACGAGCTCGGCGGCCGCAGGGAGATGAGCGAGTACCTCGTCGCCCACGGCTTCGACTACAAGATGAGCGTCGAAAAGGCGTACTCGACCGACAGCAACCTGCTCGGCGCGACCCACGAGGCCAAGGACCTCGAGCTGCTGTCGACCGGGATCGACATCGTGCAGCCGATCATGGGCGTGGCGTTCTGGCGCGACGACGTCGTCGTCAGGTCCGAGACCGTGGCCGTGCGGTTCGACGAGGGCATGCCGGTGGCGCTGAACGGTCGCGAATTCGCCGACCCGGTGGCGTTGTTCGACGAGGCCAACCGCATCGGCGGCCGCCACGGTCTGGGCGTGTGCGACCAGATCGAGAACCGCATCATCGAGGCCAAGAGCCGCGGCATCTACGAGGCGCCGGGGATGGCGCTGCTGCACATCGCCTACGAGCGCCTCGTCACCGGCATCCACAACGAAGACACGATCGCGCAGTACCGCGCCAACGGCCGCGTCCTCGGCAAGCTGCTGTATCACGGGCGCTGGTTCGACCCGCAGGCGCTGATGCTGCGCGAGACGGCGCAGCGCTGGGTGGCGCGCGCGGTCACCGGCGAGGTGACGCTGGCGCTGCGCCGCGGCAACGACTACTCGATCGTGAACACCGAGAGCCCGAACCTCACCTACCACCCCGAGCGGTTGACGATGGAAAGCGGTCGCGGCGCGTTCACGCCGGCCGACCGTATCGGCCAGCTGACGATGCGCAACCTCGACATCGCCGACACGCGGGGCAAGCTCGGGGTCTACAGCCGCACCGGGCTGTTGCCGGGCGGCGGCGACGGCGCGCTGCCGCTGTTGTCGGGTCCGGCGGAGGGTTCGACGACAGCCGAGGGCTGACCGCGGCGGCGCGCGCCCGGCGACGGCGGCGTCGTGGCTGCCGACCGCCTCAGCGCTTCGCCGGCTTCTTCAGCTCGCTCTTGTGGCTGACGGTCCGCGACACCAGGCCGTAGTCGATGGCCTCCTCGGCCGACAGCCAGCGGTCGCGTTCGATGTCGACGAGCACCGTCTCGATCGGCTTGCCGGTCTCGCGCGCGATCGTCTGGGCGATGCGCTGGCGCGCCTTGATGATCTCCTGGGCGTGGATCGCGATGTCGCTGGCCGGGCCGCCGGCGCGGCCGGTGGGCTGGTGGATCAGGAAGCGCGTGTTGGGCAGGCACACCCGGCGCTCCTTGGGCACCGCCAGAAAGACGTGGGTCGCGGCGCTGCCCACCCAGCCGGTGCCGATCATGTTCACCGGCGCGGTGATGAAACGGATGATGTCGTGCACCGCTTCACCCGACTCGAGGTGGCCGCCGGGCGACGACACGAGCATGTCGATGGGCTCGCTGCTGTCGGCGTCGAGCGCGATCAGGCGGCGTGCGATGTCGGCGGCCGACTGGTCGCTGACTTCGCCGAACAGCAGGATGGTTCGCGACTTGAACGCCTTTTCCTCCAGGAAGGAGGTGCGCGCCTCGCCGGTGAAGGCCGGCGCGGGCGCGCTGTCGGGCTCTTCGGCGCGCAGCGGGTATCGGGGCGGGCGGGTCGTGTCCATGGGCGAGATCCCAACGTGGAGGTCGGCAGGGCGCAGCGTCAGGCAGCGCTGCGCGCGAGGTGGGGAAACATCGCGCGCCGGGCTTCGTCGTCCATTTCGGTCTTGAACGAGTGGCGATCACGCAGCGCGTTGACGCGTTGCACCGCGGGCCGGGCGTTGATCGCGTCGAACGCGCGCTTCACGTGGGGCAGCCGCTCCCAGGCGCCGTCGCCCAGCACGAACGGCAGCACCCGCGCCCAGCCCCACATCGCCATGTCGACGAGCGTGTAGTCGTCGCCGAGCAGCCAGTCGCGGTCGGCCAGCCGCGCGTCGACGAGCTTCCAGTGGCGCCAGGCCTCGAAGTCGTAGCGGTCGACGGCGTAGCGGATCGGCTCGGGTGCGTGATGCTTGAAGTGCACGCTCTGGCCGCCGTAAGGGCCGATGCCCGAGGCGATGAACATCAGCCACGACAGCATCTCGCCGCGCGCCTTGTCGCCTTCGGCGGGCAGAAAGCGGCCGGTCTTCTCGGCCAGGTACAGCAGGATCGCGTTGCTGTCGAACACCGTGGCGTCGCCGTCGACGATCACCGGCACCTTGGCGTTCGGGTTCAACGCAGTGAACGCCGCGACGTGCTGCTCGCCCTTGCGCGTGTCGACCGGGATCGGCTCGTACGCGACGCCGGCCTCCTCCAGAAAGAGCGCCACCTTCATCGGGTTGGGCGCAAGCGAGTAATAGAACCGGATCATGGCGGCGGCGCCGGGCAAGCGCGGTGTGACGGGCGAGCCGGCGATTGTGCGTCGCGCCGGCGGCAGCGGCTGCAGCCCGGTCGCCGGGCCGTCGATGCCGGCGACGCGGCCGCGGCGGCGGCCGACCGGCGTCGCGCCGGGCGGCGCTGCGCCCGACAGGCTTGGGACCCGCCCTTCAGCCGCGCACGCAGTTGCGCCCGGCGTGCTTGGCCGCGTACAGCCAGCGGTCGGCGGCGCCGAGCAGCGTGCGTGCATCGGCGAGGGGGGCGTGCCACTGCGCGACGCCGAACGACGCGGTCTGGCGGTGCACGTGCGGTGCGCGGGCCGGCGATTCGAACGGCAGCAGCGGGTGGCTGCGCCCCTCGAGCGCGGTGCGCATCCGCTCGGCGAGCTCGCAGGCGCTGGCGAGGTCGGTGTCGGGCAGCACCGCGGCGAACTCCTCGCCGCCGGTGCGGCCGAGCACGTCGGCGCCGCGCAGCGTGGCCTGCAGCGTCTCGGCGCAGGCGCGCAGCACCTGGTCGCCGGCGTTGTGGCCGAAGGCGTCGTTCAGCGCCTTGAAGTGGTCGAGGTCGAGGACGACGACCGACAGCGCGCGTTCGCTGCGCCGGGCGCGCTGGATCTCGCGCGCCAGCGCTTCGAACAGGTAGCGCTTGGTGTAGACCTCGGTACCGGCGTCGATCGTCGCCATGCGGTAGATGCGGTCGTGCAGCACCGCGTCCAGGCTCTGGCGGCCGTAGAACTTCAGCGCGATGCTCGCCACGCGCAGCAGGTCGCCGTCGGCCAGCCGCACCGGCTGGGCGATGCGCAGGCCGTTGACGCGCGTGCCGTTGGCCGACCCGCAGTCGCGCACCAGCACGCCGAGGTCGT
This sequence comes from uncultured Burkholderiales bacterium, assembly GCA_965365495.1. Lineage (GTDB taxonomy): Bacteria > Pseudomonadota > Gammaproteobacteria > Burkholderiales > Burkholderiaceae_C > Rubrivivax. The sequence continues at coordinate 9,880 of CBDUBX010000008.1, read as the reverse complement.
CGACGAGCAGCTCGGCGTGGAGCCGGCTGATCCCGGGGTGGTCGACGCAGACGTCGCAGTCGGGCGACCGCCCGAGCAGCAGCGCCGGCCGGTCGAGCACGTAGCGCCGTCCGGCGTCGTCGCCGCTGTAGAGGATCAGGCACGGGTGACGCTCGGGGCCTTCGGCCAGCGTCTGGATGAGCGTGGCGTCGCTCTTGGGCTGGCGCAGCGTCGTCGCTTCCCACAGCGTGTTCGCGTCGTCGGCGCTGCCCCGCTCCGCACCCGACCACGGCGCGGTGGGCGCGAACGGCACGACCGGAGGCAGGCTCGCGTCGGACATGGTGGGTTGGGTGGGCAGGCAGCGGCGGCGGGCGCTCGCACCCTGGTGGTCTTATCGGCCGCCGGCCCCGGCGACTTGACCGCGCGGGGTCGCGAAGCCGCGAATCACGTCACGCCAGCGCGTCTGTCAGCAACGGCGTCGCGGCCAGCCGGCCGACGACGCGGCCGCGCCAGTTGCGCAGCGTCACGTCGGCGCGCGCCGCGAGCCACGATGCGTCGGCGTCGTCGAGCGCGAGCAGTCGGCCGAGGACCGCGGCGAGGACCACTTCGCAGGCGCGCGAGTTGTTGCCGTCGTCGACCTTGACCGCGACGCCGACGCCAAGCCCCGGCAGCGCGGCGCAGTGCACGCCCTCGGCGCCGACCTTGCAGAACACGCGCTCGCCGAAGCGCTGCATCACGTCGGTATCGAAGCGGTCGGTGCCGGCGACCCGCCACGGCTCGGCGGCCACCGCGGCGCGCAGCCGGCGTGCGGCGCGCGCGCGGTCGGCGTCGAGCCCGACGCCGGTGCCGACGCGGGCGAAGGCCAGCGCCAGGTGGCGCAGCGGGATCGCGTAGGTCGGGATCGAGCAGCCGTCGATGCCGACCGGCGTGTTCGCCAGATCCCAGCCCGACGCCGCCTGGATCGACGCTTCGACGGCGCGCATCGTCGGGTGTTCGCGGTCGACGTAGCCGCGGACGAAGGCCCGCGGGTCGGCGTTCGCGCGCTCGGCCAGCGCGCAGGCGACGCAGACCAAGCCGGCGTGCTTGCCCGAGCAGTTGTTGTGCAGTGCCGACGGTGTGCCGCCCGCCGCGGCGAGCGCGCGCGCCGCAGCTTCGTCCTTCGGCCAGTGCACGCCGCATTCGAGCGCGGCGGCGTCGAGCCCGGTCTTGGCGAGCATCGCCGCCGCGGTCGCGACGTGGCCGGGCTCGCCGCCGTGCGACGCGCAGGCGAGCGCGAGTTCGGCGTCGGTCAGCGCGTAGCGGTCGGCCGCGCCGTCGGCGACCAGCGGCAGCGCCTGCAGCACCTTGACTGCCGAGCGTGGAAAGACCGCGCGGTCGACGTCGCCGACCGCGGTGTGCAGCGCGCCGTCGGCGTCGACGATCGCCACCGCGCCGCGGTGCTGCGACTCGACGACGGCGCCGCGCCAGGCTTCGACGACGATCGGGTTGGCGGTCATCGGCGCACTGTAAGCGCCGTGACCGCCCGGCACCGGTCAGGCGAGCTTGAAGACGGCGACCGCGGCGACCATGCCGGCGGCCTGCTGGTTCAGGCTCTGCGCCGCCGCGGCGGCCTCCTCGACGAGCGCGGCGTTCTGCTGCGTCACCTGGTCGAGCTGGCCGATCGCCGCGTTGACCTGGCCGACGCCGTTGCTCTGCTCGCTGGCCGATGCGCTGATCTGGTCGATCAGCGCCGCCACCGCGTCGACCTGGCCGACCAGCGCCTCGACTGCCGCGCCGGCGCCACCGACGAGCCGGCTGCCGACCGCGACCTTGTCGCCGCTGGTCGCGATCAGTTGCTTGATCTCGCGCGCCGCCTCGGCGCTGCGCTGCGCGAGGCTGCGCACCTCGGAGGCGACGACGGCGAAGCCGCGTCCCTGCTCGCCGGCGCGCGCCGCTTCGACCGCGGCGTTCAGCGCCAGGATGTTGGTCTGGAAGGCGATGCCGTCGATCACGCCGAGGATGTCGCCGATCCGCGCCGACGCGACGCGGATCTCCTCCATCGTCGCGACGACCGCCGCCATCTCGCGTCCGCCCTGCGCCGCGGCCTCGTGCGCCGCGCGGGCCATCGCATTGGCCTGGTGGGCGATGTCGGCATTGCTGCGCACCGCGGCGCTGATCTGCTCGATCGACGCCGCGGTCTGCTGCAGATTGCTCGCCTGCGACTCGGTGCGCTGCGACAGGTCGGCGTTGCCCGAGGCGATCTGCGTCGCGCCGGTGGCGATGCTGTCGGCGCCGGCGCGAACCCGGCCGACGATCGCGGCCAGGCTGTCGCGCATCTGCAGCAGACCGCGCTGCAAGCGCGCGGCCTCGTCGTTGCCGTCGACCGCGATCGTCGTGCTCAGGTCGCCGGCCTCGACGTGCGCCGCCGCGGCCAGCGCGCCGGCGATCGGCCGCGTGATGCTCAGCGTCACCCGCCACGACAACAGCGCGGCCAGCGCGACGACCACCGCGGCGACGCCGCCGATCAGCCAGGCGCTGCGCGCATTCGCCGCCTCGGCCTCGGCCACGGCGTCGCGTCCTGCCTGGTCCTGCTGCGCGACGAAGGCGTCGAGCTCGGCCAGCGCCTGCGTCAGCAGCGGGTCGACGCGCTCGGCGATGACCTGCGCCGCCTGCTCGGTGTTGAACTGCGACGCCAGGTCGACGGCTTCGGTGAACGCCGCGCCCATCTTCGCGTCGATGTCGGCCAGCCGCGCCAGCGTCTCGTGGCCGGCGGTGCTCGCCGTCGCCGCGTCGAGCGCGGCGCGCGCGCGGTCGCCGGCGGCGCGCTGCGCCTTGGCTTCGGCCTCCTGCTTCTGCGTGCCTTCGACGGTCGATTGCAGCGCGGTGTTGCGCATCGCCACCGCGCCGCGAAACAGCGCCGCACGCACCGCTTCGGCCTGCTGCGCGCGCGCCGAAGCCGCATCGAGCGTTTCGACCAGCGCCCGGCGCTGGCGGTCGGCCGAGAGGTGGGCCGCGGCGAGCAGCGCCACGCACGCCAGCAACACGGCGCCGAAACCGACGCCGAGGCGCAGGCCGATCGGCAGGGTCCGCAGGTTCATCGCAGTCTCCGCTGGCGGGGGCGGCGAAACCCCGGCGCGTCGTCGCGACGCGCCGGCGGCCCCCCGACCGCAATTCACTGGTAGACGCCGACGCCGACCCAGGTGTCTTCGACGCGCTCGACGTACAGCACCTTCGACGACATCGTGTTCGTCAGCGGGTCGCGGAACTTGTAGCTGTCGCTCCAGCCGGCGCCTTTGGTCTTCGCGACGTCGGTGATCTGTTGGATGAACGCCTTGCCGTCCGGGTCCTTCAGCGCGATCAGGTTCTTGCCGACGAGCTTCGGGTTGGCGCCGTGGGCGATGACGGTGCCGTCCATCTGGTAGTAGCTGATGTAAAGGTCGCGGTCCTTGAAGGCCGTGCCGTTGGTGAATTCGGCGGCGGCCTTGTCGCGGCCGTTGGCTTTGACGAAGACCACCGCCTTCTTGACCATCGCCTCGGCTTCGGCCTTGCTGCCGCGGTCGGCGGCGAACGCCGGGGCGGCGGCGAGTGCCGCGATCGAGGTGGCCAGCAGCAGCCGGCCGAGCAGGGTGCGTCGTTGCATCGGAGGTCTCCGTCAGCGGCACGGCAAGGAGTGGCCGCTCGACGCGGTCGCAGCGCGCCGTGCCGCGCGCTGCGTTCTCCATTTCGGCAGCTCGCGCACCAACTTGAGGCAACGCGGCCCAGGGGGAAACGCTGTGCGACCATCGCCGCCGATGCCCTCGCTGCCGCCGCCGACCCGCCGATGGACGCGCTGAACGCGGTACTGCTGGCGGCCGGGGCGCTGGTCTTCGGCAGCGTCGTCGCCGGGCTGTATTCGGCACGCGCGGGGTTCTCGTTCCTGCTCGTCTTTCTCGTCGTCGGCATGCTCGCGGGCGAGGACGGGCCGGGCGGCATCCGCTTCGACAACGTGCAGTGGACGCTGTGGCTCGGCGGCGCGGCGCTCGGCGTGATCCTGCTCGACGGCGGTCTGCGCACCGAGTTCGCGACCTTCCGCACCGGGCTCAAACCCGCGCTGTGGCTGGCGACGGTCGGCGTCGTCGCCACCGCGGCGATCGCCGGGGCGGCCGCGGCGTGGCTGTTCGACTGGCCGTGGGCGCTCGGGATGCTCGCCGGCGCGGTGGTCGGCTCGACCGACGCCGCCGCGGTGTTCGCGCTGATGAAGTCGGCCGGGCTGCGGATCAACGAGCGGCTGCAGGCGACGCTCGAGATCGAGTCCGGCCTCAACGACCCGATGGCGGTGTTCCTGGTGCTGGCGCTGACCGCGGCGGTGACGCGGCCGGCCGACGCCGACGGCGTCGCCGTGGTCGGGCTGTTCCTGCAGCAGGCCGCCGTGGGTGGCGCGGCCGGAACGGCGTCCGGCTGGGCGATGGCGGCGCTGCTGCAGCGGCTGCCGCTCGGCGACACCGCCGACGGGCTGGCCGGGCTGATGCTGCTCGCCGCCGGCATCGCGGTGTTCGGCGCCACCGGCATCGTCGACGGATCGGGGTTCCTCGCGGTGTACCTGTTCGGCCTCGTCACCGCGCACCGCGCGAAGGCGGTCGTCGCGCGGTCGCTGGCGGCGATGGACGGCTACGCGTGGTTCGCGCAGGCGCTGCTGTTCCTGCTGCTCGGGCTGCTCGTCACGCCGTCGCGGCTGCTCGACACGCTGCTGCCGGCGCTGGTCTTCGCCGCGGTGCTGATGCTCGTCGCGCGGCCGGCCGCGGTGGCGCTGTGCCTGGCGCCGCTGCGCTTCTCGCGGCGCGAGATCGGCTTCGTCGCCTGGGTCGGACTGCGCGGCGCGGTGCCGGTGGTGCTGGCGCTGTTTCCGCTGCTCGAAGGCGTGCCGGCGGCGCGCGACATCTTCCAGGTCGCGTTCGTCGTCGTCCTCGCGTCGTTGGTGCTGCAGGGGGCGACGATCGCCGCCGCGGCGCGGCGCTTCGGCGTCAACCTGCCCGACGCCGACGACGAACCCGCGGCGCGGCGCGTCTGGGGCGACTTCGTCCTCGACGGCGACGTTCCGGCGCGCGACGTCTGCGCGTTCTACGGGCTGGCGCTGCCGCCGCACCCCGGCACGCTCGCGCACTGGCTCGCCGACACGCTGCAGCGCGAGCCGGTCGCCGGCGACGGCGTCGACTGGGACGGCGCGCACTTCGCGGTGCGGAAGATGGACGGCGCGCGGGTCGAGCGCGTCGGCCTGATGCTGCCGCCGCCGCGATGAGGCCGCCGGCGTGACCGCGGCGTGATGAAAGCTGCGCGCGCGGCAGCTGCGGCCGCCATGCCCGCGGGCGTCGACCGCTTCGCAGCCGCCGACGCCTGGTTCGCGTCGCGCGGCTGGACCGCGTTCGACTTCCAGCGCACCGTGTGGGCGGCGATCGCCGACGGCAAGAGCGGCCTGCTGCACGCGACGACCGGCAGCGGCAAGACCTACGCGGTGTGGATCGGCGCGCTGCTGCGCGCGCACCGCGAACGCGATTCGGATTTCTCCCTCCCCCTCCCGGAGGGGGAGGGCCGGGGAGGGGGAGCGATCCTGGGCCCCCCGGCCGGGACGGGCCGGGGGGAGGGCCGGGGAGTGGGAGCGATCCTGGGCCCCCCGGCCGGGACGGGCCGGGGGGAGGGCCGGAGAGGGGGAGCGATGAATTCCGCCGCGGCGGGATCCACAGGACTGAAGGTCCTGTGGATCACACCGATGCGCGCGCTCGCGTCCGACACCGTGCGCGCGCTCGAGCAGCCGCTGCCGGCGCTGGCGCCCGGCTGGAGCATCGGTCTGCGCAGCGGCGACACGCCGGCTGCCGAGCGTGCGCGCCAGGACCGGCGGCTCCCTTCGGCACTGGTCACGACGCCCGAGTCGCTGAGCCTGCTGTTGACGCGCGAAGCCGCGCGCGACGAGCTCGGCGGCGTGCACACCGTCGTCGTCGACGAGTGGCACGAGCTGATCGCCAGCAAGCGCGGCGTGCAGGTGCAGCTGGCGTTGGCGCGGCTGCGGCGCTGGAATCCAGCGCTCGTCGTCTGGGGCTTGTCGGCGACGCTCGGCAACCTGCACGACGCGATGGAAACACTTGTCGCATCGCCCGACGGCGTGCTGGTGCAGGGGCGGCTCGACAAGGCGCTCGTCATCGACACGCTGCTACCGGCCGACCCGGGGCGCTTCTCGTGGGGCGGCCACCTCGGCGCGCAGATGCTGGCGCCGGTGGCCGACGAGATCGACCGTTCGGGGCCGACGCTGGTCTTTACCAACACGCGCAGCCAGTCGGAGATCTGGTACCAGCTGCTGCTCGACGCGCGCCCCGACTGGGCCGGCCTTGTCGCGCTGCACCACGGCTCGCTCGACCGCGACGTGCGCGCCTGGGTCGAGGCCGGGCTGAAGGACGGGCGGCTGAAGGCGGTCGTCGCGACGTCGAGCCTCGACCTCGGCGTCGACTTCCTGCCGGTCGAGCGCGTGCTGCAGATCGGCAGCGCCAAGGGCGTGGCGCGGCTGCTGCAGCGCGCCGGGCGCAGCGGCCACGCGCCGGGGCGCGCCAGCCGCGCGACGCTGGTGCCGACGAACACGCTCGAGCTCGTCGAGGCCGCGGCGGCGCGGCGCGCGGCGCTCGCCGGCCAGGTCGAGCCGCGCGTCGCGCCCGACAAGCCGCTCGACGTGCTGGTGCAGCACCTCGTCACCGTCGCGCTCGGCGGCGGCTTCGAAGCCGACCGGCGCGCCGACGGCAGTTTCGGCGCCGGCGCGCTGCTCGACGAAGTGCGCACCGCACCGTCGTACCGCGGCCTCACCGACGACGAGTTCGCGTGGACGCTGGCCTTCGTCGAGCGCGGCGGCGAGAGCCTGAACGCGTACCCCGAATACCACCGCGTCAAGGTCGACGGCGGCGTCTGGCGCGTGCCCGACCGCGGCATCGCGCGCCGCCACCGGATGCAGGTCGGGACGATCGTCGCCGACGCGACGATGCGCGTGCAGTGGGTGTCGGGCGGCACGCTCGGCACGATCGAGGAAGGCTTCATCGCGCGGCTGCACAAGGGCGACCAGTTCGTCTTCGCCGGCCGCGTGCTCGAGCTCGTCCGCGTGCAGGACATGACGGCCTACGTGCGCACCGCGACGAAGAAGAAGGGCGTCGTGCCGGCGTGGGCCGGCAGCAAGATGCCGCTGTCGAGCGAGCTCGGCGCCGCCGTGCAGTCGCTGCTCGACGAGGCCGCCGCCGGCACCTTCGACGGCCCCGAGATGGACGCCGCGCGGCCGATGCTGCAGGCGCAGCTGCGGCTGTCGCGGCTGCCGGTGACCGGCCGGCTGCTCGTCGAGCGGCTGCGCTCGCGCGAGGGCCACCACCTGTTCTTCTACCCGTTCGCCGGGCGCAACGTCCACATCGGGCTGGCGCAGCTGCTGGCCTGGCGGCTGGCGCGGCGCGTGCCGAACACCTATTCGCTGAGCGTCAACGACTACGGCCTGGAAGTGCTCGCCGCGCGGCCGGTCGACGTCGCCGCGGCGCTGGCCGACGGGCTGCTCGAACCCGGCGCCGACCTGCTCGGCGACGTCCTCGCGAGCCTGAACTCTGGCGTGCTGGCGCAGCGGCGGTTTCGCGAGATCGCCCGCGTCGCCGGGCTCGTATTCGGCGGCTACCCCGGCCAGCCGAAGAGCTTGCGCCAGCTGCAGGCGTCGAGCAGCCTGTTCTACGAGGTCTTTCGCCAGTACGACGCCGGCAACCGGCTGCTGAGCCAGGCGCAGAGCGAGGTGCTGTCGCAGGAGCTCGACGTCGGCCGGCTGGCGACGACGCTGGCGCGGCTGTCGGCGCTCGAACCCGAGGTCGTGACGCTGGCCGCACCGAGCCCGTTCGCGTTTCCGCTGCTCGTCGAGCGGCTGCGCGAGCAGCTCAGCACCGAGAAGGTCAAGGAGCGGCTCGACCGGATGCTCGCCGAGGCCGAGGCGGCGCTGGTGGCGCAGCCGCCGCGACCGTCATCACCGCGGCGGCGCGGCGGGGGCGCTGATCCGACTGCATAACCAACGAAGCGACCGGACTGGCCTGGTGATCGAGAGTCGGGCGCGGCTCGGCGCAAGGGGGACCCCGGCTGTGCGCGTCGCGGACGCGCCGTATCGACACCCGGTGCCGCCGCCGAACGCGGCCCGGGCTTGCGATCAGGCCGCGAAGACCTCCTGCAGCGTCCGCAGCGTCGTAGCCAGCGTCTTCGCCGTAACGCTTCCCAGCCGGCGCGACAGGCGCGCCTTGTCGACGCTGCGGATCTCGTCCAGCAGGATCAGGCCTTTGGTGCCGGCGTGGGTCAGCGGCACCCGAAACGGTGCGGCGTGACCCTTGGACGTCATCGGCGCGACGATCACGGTGCGCAAGTGATCGTTCAGCTCGGCCGGTGACACCACGACGCACGGACGCGACTTCCGGATCTCGCTGCCGAGCGTCGGGTCGAGGTTCACGAGCCAGATCTCGCCACGCTTCACCAGACCCACTCCGCGTCGTCGTCGTTGCCGAACTCGCCCAGCACCAGCTCGTCATCCCCGGCATCGGTCAGCCGCTGGGCGGCTTCCGCCCAGCCGTCGCGGACCGGTTGCGGCGGCTTGCGCAGGACGATGGTGCCGTTCTCGACGGTCAGCTCGACGGCGGTCGCGTCCTCCAGCCCCGCCTGGGCGAGCACCGGCTTGGGCAGGACCACGCCGCGGCTGTTGCCGATGGGTCTGAGGGTGACATGCATGACAGGCTCGAAGGCAGAGTGGCTGCGGATTCGATGTTATGACATCGTGGTCACAGCATTTAGCGTATGCACACAGCAGCCCCCCCCAGCGGGGCGCGTGTCCGCGCCGGCGGTCTCACTGCGCCAGCAGCCGCCGCATCCACTCCAGCAGCACCGCCGGCAGCCGCTCGGGGCGTTGCAGCAGCGCGTAGTGGTGGGCGCTGAAGACCTGCGGCAGATAGCCGGCCGCCTGGCGGTCGACGGTGACGCAGAACGGCGAGATGCCGGCCGCGCGCGCTTCGCGCACCGCGGCGCGGAAGTCTTCGACGCCGTAGCGGCCTTCGTACTCGTCGTCGTCGTTCGGCCGGCCGTCGGACAGCAGCAGCAGCAGCTTGTGGCGCGCCGGCTCGCGCCCGAGCAGCGCGGCGGCGTGGCGCAGCGCCGCGCCGGCGCGCGTCGAATCCTCGGGTTCGATGCCGGCGATGCGCAGCGCGACGTCGCGACCGTGGCGCTCGTCGAAGCGCTTGATCGGTCGGACGACGACGCCGTGGGCGCCGCGGCCGGAGAACGCGACGATCGCGTGGCGGTCGCCGCTGCCGTCGAGCGCCAGCGACAGCAGCAGCAGCGCCTCGCGCTCGATGTCGACGATGCGGCGGTGGCCCGCGGCGAAGCCGTCGGTCGACCCGCTCGCGTCGACGAGCACGAGCACCGCGGTGTCGCGGCGCAGCACGCGCGTCGCGCGGTACAGCCGTTGCGTCGCCGCGCGGCCGGCGCGCACGTCGGCGCGGGCCTCGATGCACGCGTCGATGTCGAGCTCGTCGCCGTCTTCCTGGCGGTGGAGCACGCTGCGCGCGGCGCGCAGCATCTCGAAGCGGCGGCGGATCAGCCCGAGCAGCGCGTGCTGCGCGTGCAGCGTGCGCTCGACCCACGCGGCGTCGCCGACCGGAGCGGCGCTCTCCCGCACCGTGACCGCGCGGTCACGCAGGCGGCGCTCGCGCCAGTCCCACTCGGGGTAGACGAAGGCGCGCGCGGTCGGCCCGGCGGGGCGGCCGGTGGCCGTGGCGGCCGGACCGCGCGGCGGCGGGTCGTCGGCCAGCAGCACCTCGTGCGCCGGCCGCGGCGTGCGCACGAGCCGCGCGGCGTCGAGGTCGGCCAGCGATTCGGCGTGGCCGTCGGCGGCGGCGTCGGCGTCGCGGTC
>CBDUBX010000007.1:0-30608 GCA_965365495.1 uncultured Burkholderiales bacterium | reverse complement strand
TACATCGAGTTCTGCAAGAGCACGGTGCCGCACAGCCTGTCGCTGCGCGGCATGAAGCTTGTCGTCGACGCCGCGCACGGTGCGGCCTACCACGTCGCGCCGGACGTGTTCCACGAGCTCGGCGCCGCGGTCGAGACGATCGGCTGCAGCCCAGACGGGCTGAACATCAACGCCGGCGTCGGCGCCACCGCGCCGCAGGCGCTGGTCGCCGCGGTCGCCGAGCACCGCGCCGACTACGGCATCGCGCTCGACGGCGACGCCGACCGTCTGCAGATCGTCGACGCCACCGGCCGGCTGTTCAACGGCGACGAGCTGCTGTACGTGCTCGCCGTCGACCGGCTGCAGCAGCGTCGCGCCGTCCCGGGCGTCGTCGGCACGTTGATGACCAACATCGCCGTCGAGCGCGCGCTGGCGCGCCACGGCGTCGGTCTCGTTCGCGCCAAGGTCGGCGACCGCTACGTGCTCGAAGAGCTGTCGGCGCGCGGCTGGCAGCTCGGCGGCGAGAGCTCGGGGCACTTGCTCGCGCTCGATCGCCACACCACGGGCGACGGCATCGTCAGCGCGCTGCAGGTGCTCAACGCGGTCAAGCGCGGGCCCGGCACGTTGGCGTCGCTGCTCGAAGGCGTCGAGCTGTGTCCGCAGACGATGATCAACGTCCGCCTGCGCCCCGGCAGCGACTGGCAGCAGAACCCGACGCTGCGCGACGCCCGCGCCGGTGCCGAGCGCGAACTCGGCCCGACCGGCCGGCTGCTGATCCGGCCGTCGGGCACCGAGCCGGTGCTGCGCGTGATGGTCGAGTCGCCCGATGCGGCGCTCGGCCGGCGCTGCGCCGAGCAGGTGGCGGCGGCGGCGGCGGCCTGACGCGGCGGGTTTGCCGGCGATCGTCGTGGCGGCCGAAACGCGATCGGCGTCGATGCGTCGGCGGCCCGGGTCGCGGACGGTGTGACCCAGCGGCGGATACCGACCGACCGTTCGAACCGGGGGCCGTTACGGACATGAGCGTCGCCGCGCCGTCGTCGGGCACGGTTCACGTCCGCCAGCTGACGGCCGACGATGCCGCGGCGTTCCAGGCGCTGCGCCTCGAAGGGTTGCGCGCGGCTCCGGAGGCGTTCGCGTCGAGCTTCGAAGAAGAGGCGGCGACGCCGCTGGCCACCGTCGCGGAGCGCTTGGCATTGCCCACCGGGCCGGTGTTCGGCGCGTTCGCCGGCGGCGATCTGGTCGGCATCGTCGGCCTGCAGCGCGAGCAAGCAACGAAGCTGGCGCACAAGGCCTTCGTCTGGGGCCTGTACGCGGCGCCCCGCGTCCGCCGTCAAGGCATCGCGCACCACTTGCTCGCGCAGGCGCTGGCCCACGCGCGGCAGGCGATGGCGGTGCGCCAGGTCCACCTCGGCGTCAACGTCGCCAACCACGCGGCGCTGGCGCTGTACCGACGACACGGCTTCATCGAATACGGCCGAGTGCGCGACTTCCTCGTCGTCGACGGCACCTTCCACGACGAATACCTGATGGTCTGCGATCTCGGCGCGCGCGCCGAACACGCGTGCGTCGCCGAGCCGACACCGTCGCCGCTCGAGGTACTGACTCGCCTCGAACGCCAGCTCCACCGGCCCGACGTGCGGTCCGACCCGCGCGCGCTCGGCGAACGGTTGCATCCGGCGTTTCGCGAGTTCGGCTGCTCGGGGCGGACGTACACCCGCGACGACGTGCTCGCCGAATTCGCCGCCGCGCCGCCGGCGTACGCGGTCGTGTCGCAGGACTACGCGGTCGAAGCGCTCGGCCCCGACCTCGCGCTGCTGACGTATCGCACGGCACACGTGGCCGCCGGCGGCGGGCTCGAGCGCCACGTGTGGCGATCGTCGCTGTGGCAGCGGACGGCAGCCGGTTGGCAGCTGCGCTTCCACCAGGGCACGTTGGCGCCGGGGTTCGCGCCGCCGCCGCACTGACGCTTCGTTGCGCCGCAGCCGTCGAAGGCGGCGGGCCGCCGACGGCCATCTTCCGCGCAGCGCCGGTGCGCTGCGCAGCGCCGTCAAGGCGCGACCGGCAGCGACCGCAGGTAGACGTACAGCGCGTCGAGGTCGACGTCGCTCATCTGCGACAACGGGCCGAACGGCATCACCGCGATCGCGCTGCCGTCGGGGCGCTTGCCGCCACGCATCATCGTGCGGAATGCCGCGGCGTCGGCGTAGCGCGGCATCGCGCTGCCGTCGCCGGCCGCCAGCTTCGCCGCCGGCGGCCATTCGGGCGGACTGCCGGGCACGCGGCCGCCGGCGAGCGTCGGGCCGTGGCAGCCGGTGCACGTCTGGCCGACGTAGCGGCCGTGCTCGATCGTCACCGCCTCGGGCACCGGCGGCTGTGGCGGCAGGTCGTGGTCGATCTTGTCGGCGGCGTCTTCGATCTGCCCCAGCCCGTACAACGCGATCACTGGCAGCGGCAGCTCGACGACCGCCGCGCCGCCGGCGACCGGCGGCACCTGGCGCAGATAGGTCACCAGCGCGGCGAGGTCGTCGTCGGTCCAGCGCGCGTAGTCTTCCGACGGCATCACCATCGCCGGGCGGCCGTCGCGCTTGACGCCGTGGCGGATCGCGCGGTCCCAGTCCTCGGCTCGATAAGCCGCCGCCGCGCTGTCGGCGTGCGGCGTCAGGTTCGGCCCGGCGACGCGCATCCCCGACTTCGGGTCGTCGATGAACGTGCGGCCGCCGGCGTCGTCGCCGTGGCAGTCGGTGCAGCCGCGCGACTGGTACAGATAGCGCCCGCGTTCGACCGCCGCAGAGTCGCTGCGCATCGAGTAGCTGCGCGTTGCGAGCGGCACCTCGCGGTCCATCTTCGCGTGGCCGCGGTACACCGCGTAGCCGGCGCCGGCTGCGCCCAGCGCGAGCACGGCGGTCGCGCCGATCAGCGTGCGGCGGATCCAGGGTTTCATCGTCGACGGTGAGGAAGTTTCGAGGCCGCGGATTCTGCGCACGCTGGGCGCCGCCGGGCACACTCGAACGAGCGATTGCCGCCCGCGCCAGCTGCCCGGCGTTGAACGGAGGGTGACATGAGCGGCCGCGCTGCGGTTGCCCCGCCGGCCGCCGCAGCGGCGGCCGCTGCAACGACGCCCGCAGACGCCGACGGTGCGGGTCAGCCGTGCGGCGCGTTCCAGTTCGCCAGCAGGTGCCGCGCCGAACGGTCGGCCAGCGCCATCAACGTGTAGGTCGGGCTCGTGCCGCTGCCGCCGGGGAACAGCCCGCTGCCGGCGAGCACGACGTTGCGCGCGTCGTGGCAGCGGCCGTGGCTGTCGCAGACCGACCGCGCGGCTTCGTCGCCGACGACGGTGCCGCCGGCGATGTGCCCGCCGGCGGGCGGGCCGCTCCAGACGTCGCGTGCGCCGGCGGCGCGCAGCACCGCCTCGCCTTCGGCGACGAGGTGGGCGTGCAGCCGTGCCGAGGGCATGCCGTCGGCCGCCGGCGGGCCGTCGGCGACAATGCGGTTGTCGGCGTCGCGCCACGCACCGGCGAAGCCGACGATGCTGGCCAGCGACGTCGACGCGCGGCGCATGAAGGCGTGCAGCGGCGCGCCCCAGAGGTCGGCGCGCGTGTTGGCCACGCCGAGCAGGTCGTTCGGCCGCATCGACGGCGCGATCTGCCACTGGTACGCGCCCGACGCCTGCGGCCGCCGCTTCCGATCGACGACCTCGCCGCGGTGCAGCAGCTGGCCGGCGTTGACGCCGCGGTGGTTGTCGGTGGCCTGGTCGAACAGGCCGTACACCGGCGTCACCAGGTCGACGATCAGCCCGCGGCCGACCTGGCCGCTGCGGTTGGCCAGGCCGTCGGGGTGGCGCGGCGAGCGCGAGTTCAGCAGCAGCCGCGGGTTCTGCACCACCGACGCGGCCAGCACGATCCAGCGCGCGCGGACGGTGTGCGAAGCGCCTTGCCAGCGCACCTCGACGCCGTCGGCGCGGCCGCGGTCGTCGACGAGCACGCGGGTGACGGTGGCGTGCGCCACGAAGCGCGCGCCCGAACGCTGCGCCGCCGGCACGTGGGTGACCAGCGGGTTGGCCAGCGCGCCGGTCGGGCAGCCGGCTTCGCACCAGCCGTCGTAGATGCACGCCGCGCGACCGTTGAACACGCGCGAGTTGATCGCCAGCGGCAGCGGCGCGGTCGGCAGCCCCTGCACGTCGAAGCCGCGCTTCAGCAGCGCCGCCTGCTGAAACAGCGGGTGCGGCGGCATCGGGTACGGTGCGCCGCGCGGCCGGCCGACTGCGGCTTCGGCGTCGGCGTCGCCGGCGAGGCCGACCTCGGCCTGCAGTGCGTCGTAGTGCGGCTGCAGCGCGGCGTAGTCGATCGGCCAGTCGTCGCCGACGCCGTGGCGCGACGCGGGGTCGAAGTCTTGCGGGCGCAGCCGCAGCCAGGTGCCGAAGTGGTGCAGCGCGGCACCGCCGAAGCCGCCGCCGGTGGCGTGGCGCTGGCTGAACACCGGTGGGCCGGGCGGCTGCATCAGCAGCGGCCCGCCCCACTTGAGCCGGCGCGCCCAGATCTGCGAGCTGACGAGGTCGCCGAGCTGCCACGCCGGGCCGCTATCGAGCACCAGCACCTGTTTGCCGGCCGCGGCGAAGCGCGCGGCGTACAGGCTGCCCGCGGCGCCGGCACCGACGATCACCGCGTCGCAGTCACGCGGCAGCGGCGCGCGCGCAGCGGCGGGCGTCACCATTTCGACGGCGGCACGATGTGCGGCAGATAGGTCAGCCCGAGCCGGGCAAACCCGTCCTCGGTGCCGTAGACGACGTCGACCGCGTCGCTGCGCACGACGAAGTACAGCAGGCCCGGCGGGATGCCGTTCCACGCCGCTGGGTCGCCTGTCGGCATCGAGCCGATCAGTGCGCCCCACTGCGCGGTGTCGAGCGCCTGCGGCGGCTTGCCGTGGACCGCTTGCGCTTGCCGCTCGAGCGCCGCCAGCCCGGCCTTGTAGAACGCGGGGTACCGCGCGGGCCAATCGAGGTAGCGCAGCAGCAGCAGGCTGTCGGCCGGGTCGACCGCGAGGTGGTGGTCGACAAAGTGGGCGATGCCGGCGGCCGCGGCGCCGGGCAGCAGCGCGTCGCCGAACGCTTCGAGCGCGCGTGCCTCACCGGCGGTCAGCACCTTCAGCGGCGCCTGCGCGGCGCGCGCCTCGCGCGGCGTGCACAGGCTGCCGACGCCGGCGCCGGCGGCGATCAGCCCGAAGCCGGCGTGCTGCAGCAGCGTGCGCCGGTCCGCCGCCCAGCCGATCGGCTGCTCGGGCACCGCGGCGGCCGGCCGGTTGTGCATGCCGGCGTCAGCGCAGCGCGAGCACGACCTTGCCGCGCGAGTGCCCGCCTTCGAGCAGGCGCAGCGCGTCGGCGGCGCGGGCCAGCGGCAGCACCGTCTGCACGTTGGGTCGCAGCGCGCCGCTTTCGGCGAGCTCGCGCACACGGTCGAGCAGGTCGGGGCGCAGGTCGAACGCGACCTCGCGCACGCTGACGCCGTGCTGGGCCGACAGGCGCTCGCGGTTGGCCATCTCGACCGCGTCGTTGCGCAGCACGACGACGAGCGTGCCGCCGCGCTTGATCACCTCGTAGCTGGCGAGGTTGGTCGGGCCGCCGATCGGGTCGATCACCGCGTCGACCGGCGCGACCGTCTGTCGGAAGTCGCCGCTGCGGTAGTCGACGACCTCGTCGGCGCCGAGGTCGCGGACCATGTCGCACTTGTCGCCGCCGCAGGTGGCGACGACCGTGGCGCCGAAGTGCTTGGCGAGCATCACCGCCGCGCCGCCGACGCCGCCGCCGCCGCCGTGGACCAGCACGCGCTGGCCGGGCCGCACCTGCGCCAGCTCGGACACCGCGATCAGCGCGGTCACCGCGGCCAGCGGCAGCGCCGCGGCCTCGATGTCGGACAGGTTGCTCGGGCTGCGCCGCACCAGCCGCTGATCGACGACGATCTGCTCGCAGAAGGTGCCGCCGAGCATCGGCGCCAGCATGCCGAAGACGCGGTCGCCGACCGCGACGCTGGTGACGCCGTCGCCGACCGCCGACACCGTGCCGGCGAAGTCGGTGCCCAGCGTGTGCGGCATTGGCAGCGGGAAGAACGCGCGCAGCCAGCCGGCGCGGACCTTGAGGTCGAACGGGTTGGCCGACGCCGCGGCGACGTCGACGCGCACCTGGCCGGCGCCGGGCTGCGGCGACTCGAGCTCGTTCAGCGACATCACGCTGTCGTCGCCGTAGTCGCGGATCTGGATCGCCTTCATCGTGGGAACTCCTGGAGCGGGGCTGCGCTACAGGCGCAGCAGTTGTTTGCCCGGCGGGGCGTTGTCGAACAGCGCGGCGAAGGCGCGCGGCGCCGAATCGAAGCCGTGGGTCACGTGCTGCGCGGCGTGCAGCCGTCCTTCGCCGTGCCACGCGGCGAGCCGGGCGAGCGCCGCGCCGAACTCGGCCGCGTGGTCGCCGACGAGGAACCCCTGGATGCGCAGCCGTCGCTGGACGATGCGCATCAGCTGGCGCGGACCGACGTCGGTGTGCTGCGCGCCTTCGCCGTAGCTCGAGATCAGGCCGTAGACGACGATGCGCGCGCCGACGCCGGCGGCGGCCAGCGCGGCGTCGTGCAGCTCGCCGCCGACGCCGTCGAGGAACGCGTCGACGCCGTCGGGGCAGGCGGCTCGGACGGCGTCGGCGAGCGGCCCGGCCGCGGCCGCATCGACGACCGCCGCGGCGCCGAGCCGCTCGCGAACGAACGCCGCCTGCTCGGCGCCCTGGACGACGCCGACGACGCGCGCGCCGCGCATGGCCGCGAGCTGGCACGCGACCGAACCGACCGAGCCGGCGGCGGCAGAGACGAGCACCGTCTCGCCGGCCTTCGGCGCGGCGTGGCGATCGACGCAGAAGTACGCGGTCAGCCCCGACGGCCCGAGCATCCCGAGCGCCAGTTCGGCCGGGCCCAGCGCCGGGTCGACCTTGCGCAGCCCGGCGGCCGGCACGCAACCGCGTTCGCGCCAGCCGACCTCGCCGGCGACGACGTCGCCCGCGGCGAAGGCACTGTCGCCGGCGTCGACGACGCGGCCCACGCCGCGGCCGAGCATCACCGAACCCAGCGGCAGCTGCGGCGCCAGGCTGGCCTCGCCGCGCATCGCCAGCCGCGGAAACGGGTCCATCGACAGCCACTCGGTCTGCACGACCACTTCGCCGGCGCCGGGCGGCCGCGGCGTCTCGGCGGCGAGCTCGAAGCAGTCGGCCGCGGGCGCGCCGTGCGGCGCATAGCGCGCTAGGCGCCAGCAGCGGGTGGCGGCAGCGGGCTGCGCGCTCATCGCGCGGTCGGCCGGTCGGTGCGGCCTGGGTCGTGCGGGGCGTCGCCCGGCGGCGGCAGCCCGCGCAGGAACGCCAGCAGCTCGGCGTTGAACGCGGCGGGCTGTTCGAGGTTGCTCAAGTGCCCGGCGTCGGCGAGCACCGCGAAGCGCGCGCCGGGGATGCGCGCCGCGACCGACCGCGCGAAGTCGGGCGTGGCGATCGCGTCGTGCTCGCCGACCATCACCAGCGTCGGCACGCGCACGTCCTCGAACCGCGGAAAGCCGTCGTAGCGCGTGACCTCGTCGAGCGTCTTCAGGTACGACTCGACGCGCAGCGCCGCCAGGCTGCGCTCGGCTTCGGCGCGCGCTGCCGAGCCGGCGTTCGGGCCGAGCAACGTGCGCGCCAGTTCGGGCGCGAGGTCGCGCGGCGTTCGCCCTTCGAGCAGCGGCTGGCGGCGCTGGCGCAGCACTTCGTCGATGCGGCGGTCGCGGTCGGGACCCGGCGGCATGCCGCTGCTGGTGTCGGCGACGACCAGCGACGCGACGCGCTGCGGGTGGCGGCCGTAGAAGTCGAGCGCGATGCGTCCGCCCATCGACAGTCCGACGAGGTGGGCCTGCTCCGCGCCGAAGTGATCGAGCACGCGCAGCAGGTCGGCGCAGAAGTCGGCGAACGACAGCGGTCCGGCGTAGTCGTCGCTGTCGCCGTAGCCGCGCGCGTCCCACGCCGCCGCGGTGAACGACGGTGCGAGCGCCGCCTGTTGCGCGCGCCAGTTGCCGCGACCGCCGCCGACGCCGTGCATCAGCACGACCAGCGGCCCGGCGCCGACGTGGGCCACGGCCAGTTGCGGCGACGGCCCGATGCGGACCAGCGTGGGTTCGGTCATCGGCGGTGTGGTCGGCGGGTTCAGTCGAGCTCGCCCTGCAGGCGGCCGCGCGCGACGACCTGCACGTCGTCGAGCCAGATGTCGCAATGGCGCACCGGCAGGTCGTAGTGGCCGAGCGTGTGCCGGCCGGCGCGCGGGTTGGCGCCGGTGGAGTACAGGAAGTTGCCGGCGAACGCGCGCTGCTCGGTGCCGTTGACCTCGGCCTTGTCGTACAGGATCAGCGACTCCCAGCGCGCGCCGTGGTTCATGCCCCAGCCGACGTGCGACGCGCCGTAGGCGTTGCGGTCGCCCCAGGCGGCGAAGTACTCGCGCATCAGGTCGGCGTCGAGGCTGGTGCCGACGATGTCGGTGACGAAGTCGTGCTCGATGACGAGCTTCACCGGGTCGGCGAGGTAGCGCTTGAACGTGAGGTTCAGGTCGCCTTCGTCGAGCACGAGCGTGCCGTTGACCGCGCCTGCGCGCGGAAAGCAGCTGCAGATGCCGCCGGGCCACGACGCGAGCTGGCCCGGCTCGTCGACCCAGCCGACGTTGCCGCCGACCATCGCCTCGGTCATGTCGACGGTGAGGTCGGTGCCGGCGGCCGAGCGCACGCGCATCGTCTTCGCGCGCTGCATCAGCGCGCGGCCGCGCTGGATGCGCGGCTTCATCGCGGCGTCGGGCTTCAGCCGCTCGAGCACTTCGGGGTGTTCGTTGCTGATGTAGAGCACGCGCGTGCCGGCCTGGCGCAGCGACGGAAACTCCTTCGAATGCATCAGCCCTTCGACGGTGAGGTCGGCGACCATCTTCGACGCCGACAACGCCTGCACCACGGGTTCGAGCCCGCCGATCGCCACCGACGAACCGGTGGACCGCACCGGCACCGGCGCCTCCTGCGGCGGCGTCGGCAAGACGATGTGGAACGGCCGCGCACCCAGCCGCAGTAGCGCGAGTTCGGCGAGCTCGACGTTGATCTGCCGCGACTGCGATTCCGACAGGATCGCCACCGCGTCGCCGGGCACCACGCGGCACAGCTCGAACGCGTCGGCGAACAGCTCGATCCACTTGTGCTCGATGCGGTCTCTCAGCATGGCAAGGCCGTCCTGCGATGGGTCAGGTGATGCGCACCGTGCACTGCGCGTCGTCGCCGAAGCCGGCGGTCACGCGCTGCCCGGCACGCCGCCGCGGCGCGACGACGATCGCGCCGGTGGCCACGGTGTGGCCGGCGGCCAGCGGTGCGCCGCGGCGCGCGCTGTCGGCGGCGAGCCACACGAGTGCCGCCAACGGGTCGATGCCGGCAGCGGCGGCGCTGCGCGGCGGCAGCGGTGCCACGGCGGCGTCGCCGGCGTCGTCGAAGCTGCCGCCTTCGCAGCGCAGCCAGACGTCGCGCGCGACGAGCGCCGACCAGTCGGCCGCCGGCAGTGGCGGGCCGAGCACCAGGCCGGCGTGGACGCCGTTGTCGGCGATCACCGCGAGGCCGCCTTCGTTGATCGCGTCGACATAACTTGGCTGGTTGATCTCGATGCCCAGGCACACGTGCGCGACCGCAGCGCGCACGCGCTCCGGGTCGCGCGCGGCTTCGGCGTCGATCCCGGCGCCGAGCGTCAGCACCCATTCGGCTTCGGCGACGGTGTCGCCGCCGCCGGCGGCGAGCTGCCCTTCGCGCTGCCACGTGCGCTCGGCGAGTGTGTGGCCCCACAACGGCTCGGCCAGGCGCAGCGCGCGCTGGCCAGGTGGGCCGTTGGCGCCGACCTTGGCGCCGGCCGGCGTCCAACCGAGCCTTTGCACCAGCGCCGCCGCGGTGGCGTAGGCGGTGTCGAGGTCGGCCGGGCGCTCGTCGGCCGCGAGGCTGGCGATCGGTGCGCCGCCGCGGCGCACCGCCAGCAGGCGGTCGAGCAACCGCGGCTGCGGCGCGGCGGGGCCTGGCCCGCTGCCATCGCGGGCGACGGCGCCGATCGACGCGGCGTCAGCCACGGGCGGCCTCGGCCACGGTGGGACCGGTCGCCGACGTGCCCACCGCGCGATCGGCCGCGGCGCCGCCGCGCGGTGCCGACGACGCGCCGATCCGGCTGCCGTCGGCGCGCGCGTCGCGCCCGTACAGCAGCCGCGCCAGCGCCGGGCTCAGCACGATCGCGCCGAGCATGCTCAGCAGGAACATCGCGGTCAGCAGGATGCCGAGGTCGGCCTGGTAGCGCAGCGGCGAGAACGCCCAAGTGGCGACGCTGATCGACAGGGTCGCGCCGGTGAAGATCACCGCGCGGCCGGTCTGGTGCAGCGCGGTGACGTAGGCCTGCAGGAAGCCTTCGCCGTCGGCGCGCGCCTGCTGGAAGCGCGAGAAGATGTAGACGCCGTAGTCGACGCCGATGCCCACGCCGAGCGCGGCCACCGGCAGCGTCGCGACCTTCAGCCCGATGTCGAGCCCGACCATCAGCGCGTCGGCCAGCGCGGTGACGAGGATCAGCGGCAGCAGCACGACCAGCGTCGCACGCCACGACCGCTCGAGCCCGAGGAAGCTGACGACCGCGACCGATGCGAACACCAGCAGCAGCATCGGCCATTGCGCCGCGACGACGGTGTCGTTGACCGCCGCGTCGACGCCCATCGGCCCGGCGGCCAGCTCGAACTGCAGCTTGCCCGGGTGCTCGCGGGCGAACGTCGTCACGGTGTCGAGCAGCCGCTGGATCGTCTGCGCCTTGTGGTCGGCGGCGTAGACGTAGACCGGCAGGATCGTGCAGTCCAGGCTGCGCAGCCCGCTGGCCGCGGGCACGTAGTCGACCGACAGCGCGAGCAACCCTTCGCCGCGCTGCAGCGCGTAGTGCTTCGGGTTGCCTTCGGCCCACGCGGCGTTGATGCCCTTGACGACGCTGGCCAGGCTGACCACCGAGCGCACGCCGTCGGTGCCGGCGAGCGCGATGCCGAGCCGGTCGAGCTGGCGCATCGCGTCGTAGTCCAGGCAAGCGTCGTTCGGCCCCTTGGCGACGACGACCAGCACGTCGGAGCTGAGGTCGAAGCGCGAGACGATCTCGCGCACGTCGCGGTTGTAGGTCGAGTTCGGCCGCAGCTCGGAGGCGCCCGCCTGCGTGTCGCCGACGATGCGTTGCGTGCCGACCGACCACGCCCAAGCGCCGAGCAGCACCGATGCCGCCGCCAGCGCGATCGCCGGCTTCGGGTGCGCGGCGCGCGCCAACGTGCGCCACAGGCGGTCGCTGCCGCTGCCGGAGTAGCCGAGGCGGCGGCTGTCGTCGTCGCTCGCGGCGCGCTGCCGCGCGCGCGCCGGCGCGCGGCGCACGTAGGTCAACAGCAGCGGCAGCGCGGTCAACTTGCAGATGCTGACCGCGGCGACGCCGAGCGTGGCCATGATCGCGATGTCGCGGATCACGCCGACCGGGATCAGCAGCAGCGTGCCGAAGCCGACGACGTTGGCCGCGAGCGCGGCGATGCCCGGTGCCCACAGCCGGCGGAACGCGCGCCGCGACGCGGCGTTGCCGTCGAGGCCGCGCGCCAGCCCGTCGAGCTGCAGGTTGACGACCTGGATGCCGTGGCTGACCGAGATCGCGAACACGAGAAACGGCACGATCGCCGACAGCGGGTTCATGCCGCCGCCCATCGCGCCGGTGAGGCCGAGCTGCCAGATCACGGTCGACAGCGACGTCACGAGCAGCAGCGCGGTCGGCAGCCACGCGCCGGCGTACCAGCGGACGAGCAGCGCGGTGACGACGAAGCTGATCGCGAAGAACGCGAGCACGGCCTTGCCGCCTTCGACGATCGCGACGACCAGCGGCGCGTAGCCGATGACGTGCAGCTCGGTGTCGTCGGTGCCGTACTTGGCGCGCAGCCGCTCGAGCGCGTGCGCCGTCTGCAGGTAGTCGACCGGCTCGCCGGTGTTGGCGTCGACGTCGCGCAGCTCGCCGGCAACGAGCGCCGACGTCGCATCGCGTGACACCAGGCTGCCGACAAGGTCGGCGCGCAACACGTTGCGCCGCACGAGCTCGGCGCCGGCGGCGGTGGCCGTGTAGTCGGGGGGCACCACCGGATTGGCCTCGAGCCCCCCCTCGACGCTGACCGTGTAGCGCACGTTGGGCGTCCACAGCGAGCGCAGCGTCGTGCGGTTGACGCCGGGCAGGAAGAACACGTCCTGCGTCAGCTGCCGCAGCTGCTCGAGGTACGCGGGGTCATAGATGTCGCCGTTCTTGCGGCGCAGCGCCAGCGTGATGCGATTCGGCCCGGCGATCTGCGACTCGTACTTCAGCAGCGTCTGGATGTAAGGGTGGTCGAGCGGCACCTGGCGCGTGAAGCTCGCGTCGAGGTGCAGCCGCGTGGCACCGAGCACCGCGACGAACGTCAGCGCCATCCACAGCGCAAGCCACATCCGCGGCCGCGAAAAGACCTGGCGCTCGATCCAGTCGGTCATGGCTTGGCGCTGGCGAAGGTCTGCACCGCGGGCGCGCCGCGGCCGATCAGCAGCACGCGATGGGCGTCGAGCGCCACCGCGGCGTGGATCGCGCTGCGGTCGTTGCGCGGCACCGCGGCGAAGCTCCGCCCGCCGTCGGCGCTGTGCAGCAGCGCGCCTTCGGCGCCGGCGAGCACGATGCTGCGGTCCGACAGCACGGCAGCGGCCGACAGCCCCGACTGGGTGGCGGTCGGCAGCGCGGTCCAGCTGCGGCAGTCGTCGTCCGAGCGCCACGCCGACCCGCGCATGCCGTAGACGAGCGCCGCTCCGGGCAGCGCCAGCGCACCCCAGAACGATCCGCGGTAGCCGGTGTTCGCCAGCCGAAAGGTCGCGCCGTGGTCGCTGGAGCAGAACACCGCGCCTTCCTCGCTGGCGATGACGACGGTGCCCGACGGGTGGACCGCGATCGCCTTCAGATGGCGGTCGCCTTGGCCGATGTCGCGCGCGACGAAGCGCTGGCCGCCGTCGGTGGTGTGCCACAGCGCGCCGAACGCGCCGACCGCAAAGCCGTGGTTGCGGTCGAAGAAGGCGACGCCGAGCAGCGGTTCGGGGCTCGCCGGGTCGGGGCTACGAACCGTCCACGTCTTGCCGCCATCGGTGGTGGCGAGCACGGTGCCGTGGTGGCCGACCGCGTGGCCGTGCGTCGCGTCGACGAAGCGCACCGCGGTCAACGTCTCTTCGGTCGGCACCGCGGCGTTGCGCCAGCTCGCGCCGGCGTCGTCGGACAAGCGCACCGCGCCCCATTCGCCAACCGCGACGAGGCGGTCGCCGGCGCGGGCGACGTCCATCAGCGCCCGCGGGTCGCGAACGCCGGCGCCGGCGCCGGCGGGTGCGCCGGCGGCGGCCGCGGCGTGGACCACCGCCGCCGCGGCGCACGCGGCCAGCACCGCCGTATAGCGAGGCAGCGCACGACGGCGCGGTCGATGCATCAGCGCTGGCCCCGGCGCAGCGAGTCGGGCGCGAAGAACGCCGCGTTCAGCTCGGGCACGTCGAAGTCGTAGCGCTGGCTCCACAGCTCGACGTAGTACTTCTGGTCGAGCAGGTCGTAGTTGACGCGCACCGCCGGCAGACAGCTCGGCCGGTCGTACATGTTCATGATCTGCGACTCGGACGTGCGCCACAGCTTGCCCTGCGCGTCGTACATGTCGGCCGCGGCGATGTACCAGCTGTCCTCGTCCATGTAGAAGACGCGCTTCGGGTAGATGTGGCGCTGGCCGGGCTTCAGCGTGGCTTCGATGACCCACACGCGGTGCAGCTCGTAGCGCATGATCTCGGGGGCGAGCCGGCCCTTGCGCACGGCCTTGGCACGCTCGGCCTGCGGCAGGTTGAACGCGCGGTAGCCGTTGTAGCCGATGTACTTCTCGGCCTTGCCGACGATCTTCCAGTCGTAGCGCTCGAGCGAGTCGCTGAACATGTTGCGCTGGTCGATCGTGAGCAGCCCCTGGCTGTCGGGGTCGGGCGCGTCGTGGCGGACGTCGGGGCCGCGCAGCATGCGGCGCAACGCGGTCAGATAGATCCAACCTTCGCGCTTGCCGGCGACACCGTCGAGCGGATCGTGGATCAGCAGCACGTTGCCTTTGCGCCGCGACGGCTCGAGCGTCGTCACCTTGGTCATGAAGTTGTAGCCCTCCATGCCGGCGCGGTCCTTCTCGTCCATGTGGTACGGAAAGACGATCTCCTCGCTCTGCGTGGCGGGTTCGAAGCTGCCGTCGCGGTTGACGAGGAAGCCCGAGTTCAGCGTGCGAAACCGCGTGCCGCCGTAAAAGTTGGCCTTGTGGTTCCACATGATCTCGTGCCCGTTCTTCGGAAACGGGAACGGGAAACCGCCGACCGCACCGCCGAGCGCGTTGCCGTCGGCCGACAGCTTGGCGCGGCCGACGTTCTGCGCCGTCTTCTTCAGGATGTCGTCGGGGTAGGTGCAGCTGCGGTGCGTCGGGTAGATCAGCATCCGCTCGTCTGGGCCGCGCTTGAGCAGCGCCAGCTGCCCCGGCGTCAGCCGCTCGGCGTGCTGGTCGGCGTTGGCGGCGGTGATCTCGAGCACCGGCTTCTCGCCGGCGTAGGGGTCGGGGTAGTGCTCGCCGGCGCGGAACGCGGCGCCGGCGGGCGGGATGCGCAGCGGCTGCCACTCGGGAATCGTGCCGGAGGCATTGCCGCGGCGCTCGGCGCCGATCGGCGTGTAGACCGCGCCGCCAAGCTCGCCGGCGGCGGGTTGCTGCGCCGCGACGAGGCCGACGTTCAGCCCGATCAGCAGCAGGGCGGCGGTGCCGGGCAGCGACCGGCGAAAAAACGATGGTGTCATGCGGTTGTCTCCGGCGGAGGGTGGGCGGGCGGCAGTCTCGTCAGAACGCGTAGCGCAGCTGCATCGCCAGATAGTTGCGGTCGGCCAGCGGGTGGTCGGAGCGGCTGCCGCGGTCGAGGATCGCGGTGTAGCCGATGTCGAACGCGATGTCGGGCGCCTGGTCGTGGCGGATCGTGAGCCCCGGCGTCAGGTGCCAGCGACCCTTGTAGAAAGGCGCCTGCGACGGGTCGTCGCCGAGGAACCAGGTCTGCACCGTCATCCGCGGCGACACCGTGATGTTGCTGCCGCCGACGCGCAGATAGTCGAACACCAGCATGCCGAAGAACGCGCCGTGCCAGCGGTCGCCGACGTGGGTCGGCAGCTGCGCGCGGTCGGGCAGGTCGCTGCGGATCGCGCTGACCTCGAGGAACAGCGCCGCACCGTCGGCGCCGAGCAGTGACGGCAGCACGTCGCTGCCGGTGAAGGCCTGCGTCAGCCCCAGGTTCAGCGCCACCTGGTCGACGCGCGTCCAGCCCTGGATGTAGCCGTTGGCGTCGGCGCGCAGCGGCGTCGTGAACAGCGGCGGCACCGGGATGTTGAACGGCGGCAGCGCGAAGTCGACGCCGCAGTTGGCCGGCGCCTGCAGCACCGCGCCGCACAGCGACGCCTGGGTGCGCGCGGCGCCGACCGCGGCGGCGTCCAGGCCGATCGGCACGTCCTGGCGCAGCGCAATCTCGCCGCTGATCGACGCCGTGCCGAGGCCGCGGTTGAAGCTCAGGCCGTAGGTCTTGATGTCCGACGGCCACTCCCAGAAGTAGCTGCCCTGGCCGTTCAGGCCGCGGTGGCTGACCTTGGCGGCGCGCTGATGCAGGTTCTGGAAATAGAAGCCCAGGCTCCAGTCGGCCAGCCGCACGAACGCGGCGATGCCGAACTGGCCGCTCTTGTCCTGGTTGACGTCGCCGCCGCGGAACAGCGGGGGCGCGAACGGCACGACGGTGCTGTCGCCGGCACCGGCGCCGAGCAGGTCGACGTCGCTGAAGAACGTGCCCACCGGGTCGTATTCGAACTTCGCGCGCTCGAGTTGATAGAAGCCCTGCAGCGTCAGCGTCGGGCTCGCCTGCCACGTGGCGGCGACCGCGGCCGTCGGCAGGATCACTTCCTTCAGCGAAATGCCGGCCTTGTGCGTCTTCCACGCCTCGATCGGGTTGAACATGTTGATGCCGCCGGGCAGGAACTTGGCCTCGCCCCACAGAATCGTCTGCCGGCCGATCTTGAACTCGACCGCGCCGCCGCCACCGAGCGACACGTCGGCGGCGTAGTAGGCATCGAGCAGCCGCGCGCGGCGGCCGACGGCGTCGCGCACCTCGTCGCGCAGCGACGCGACGTCGGCGTCGACGCCGCGGTGCTGCCACGTGTCCATCACCCGCGAGTCGTACAGCAGGCTGCCGCGAACCAGCACGCGGTGCATTCCCGACTCGGCCTCGACGGTCGCGAGCAGCGACGTCGGCGCGCTGACGAGCGTGCCTTCGTCGGAGTTCAGGTTGCCGTCGTCGTCGAGGTCGGTGGGCAGGCCGCCGCCGTTGCTCGGGCCGACGAGCCCGAGGCTGCGCTCGCTGGCGCGCCAGATCAGCCCTTGCGCGATTTCGCCGTCGAAGCTGAAGCGGATGCCGGGGCCGCCGGTGGTGACCGCCCCTGGCGACTCGACCGCGGGAGCGTTGCCCTGGACCTGCGCTTGCGCGGGGCCGAACAGCGCGCACGCCGCGGCGGCGGTGGCCGCCAGCGGCACCGCGTGCCGGCGGCGGGTGGTGGATCGGATCGTCATCGGTGGTTCCTCCTGCCGTTGTTTCGACGTGCGCTGTGGTCGGCTCACGATGGCCGCGCACCGGCCGCATACAGCTGGCGTCCGACGAAGAATTCCTCGTCGTTGTCGCTCGCCCGCAGCCCGACGGCGCGCACCGCGGCGCGCGCTTCGTCCATGTCGGGCTGCAGCAGCCGCATCGCGGGCTGGCGCGTGTAGCCGCCGTTGCCCCCGGTGAGCCACTGGTAGTACTTCTGCTGCGACCAGTGGTAGGTGCCGAGCATCTGGGTGGCCATGAACTGCTTCTCGAACACCAGCCGCACCGGCGTCAGCCGCCAGTAGGTGCGCATCGCGGCGCCGCGGTCGCCGGCGAGCAGCTGCGCGAAGTAGTCGACGACCAGCCGCTGCTCTGGCGACTGGAACAGCTCGTACGCGCCAGGGCCGGCCCACTGCTGGCCGTACTTGGTGACGGCCAGCGGAAACCAGCGTTCCCACGGGCACTGCACCAGCGCGTGCTCGGCACAGGCCTCGAAGCATTCGCTGACGTAGCCCGGCTCGATCACCGCGTTGAGCACGCCGACCACATTGGGCAGCCGCACCGCGCGCGCCAGCACGTCGAGCGGGAAGGGCCCGCGCTGCAGCCGCGCGAAGTTGTATTTGAAGTTGGGGTAGAGCACGACGCCGAGGTCGGCGGCGTCGCACATCGCTTGCGTCACGCGCGCGATGTTGGCGGTGTCGGCCGGGTAGTAGCTCGGCGGATAGCCGACGAGCACGAGGTCACAGCCGATCTCGCCCAACACTTCGATGAACTCGATCGTCCGCGGCACGGTGTCGAAGATCGCCGTCGCCGACACCAGCAGCCGGCCGGCGGCTGCCGCCACCGCGATCTCGACGAAGCGCCGCGCCTCGGCGAAGCTCAAGCCGGCTTCGGTGGCGCAATGGGTCGACACGAAGCCGTGCGCGATGCTGTGCTCGACATCGCGGCGGATCGCTGCTTCGTCGAGCGTCGAGAAGTCGGCGCTGAACGACGGCAGCAGCAGGTTTTGCACGCCCTTCAGCCGCTCCTTCGCCCAGCCTTTCAGTTCGGCCGGATGCCCGGGTCTCGACACGCTCGTCTCCTGTGTCCGCGTTGCTGCGCAGTCGTGCGCGCTGCAGGTTCTAGGGCCACTATCGCCGCTGGCCGATCGGTGCGGCATGAATTGCGCGCCCAGAGCCATAACCGGTCGTGCAACGAAAAGGCATGGCCGGCTCAAGCACCAGCGGCCGCCAGCCGCGGCAGCAGCCGCGACGTGGCCGGCCGCGGCGGCGCGGCGACGGCGCGTACCGACTTTGCGGCCGGCTCGTTCGGCGTTGCCAGCGCGGCCAGCGCGCTCGCGAGCGCCGCCGTCTCGCGCGGCCCGCGCACCGCCAGCCGCAGCAACCGCGGCAGCCCGGCGGCGGAGCCGTCGACGGCGGCGTGGCCGGCGCTGCGCAGGCGCGCGGCGAGCGCCGCGGCGTCGTCGACGACGACGGCCACGCCATCGGCCGCCGACGGCAGCACGTCGAACCCCGCGGCGACGAGCGAACGCGCCAGCGAGTCGCGCCGGCGGCGCACCGCGGCCCAGGCGTCGCGATAGTGCGCAAGGTCGGCGAGCGCCGCGGCGGCGAGCTGCTGCGCCACCGTGCCGACCGCCCAGCGCGGCTGCTGGCGCCGCATCGCGTCGGCGAGCCCGGGGCTCGCAACGGCGTAGCCGACCCGCGCGCCGCCGAGGCCGAACGCCGGCGCCAGCGACCGCACGAGGACGAAGTTGCCGCGGACGAGCCAAGCCAGCGGGTCGAGCGGCTCGGCGGCGAAGCAGCCGAGCGAATCGTCGAGCACGAGCACCCCGTCACCGACCGCGTCGAGCAGCGCGTCGACGTCGCCGCGCGTTAGCTGGCGGCCGGTCAGCGGGTTGGGCGACGCGACGAACAGCGCCGCGGGCTTCAGCTGCGCGACGCGCGCGCAGCACGCGGTGAGGTCGCCGTCGACGTCGGCCACCGAGCTGGCGGTGATCAGCCCGGCGAGCGTCGCCGCACGCTCCCATTCGGCGTCGGCCGGCGCGACAAGGAACGCCAGCCCGCCCGCGCCGACCGAGCGTGCGACGAGGTGCGCGACTTCGGTGGCGCCGGCGGTGACGACGATCCGCTCGGCGTCCCACCCCGACAGCCGCGCCAGCAGAGCGCGCAGGTCGGCCGACTGCGGCTGCGGGTAGCGGCTGGGGTCGCACCGCGCCAGCGCCGCGCGCACGCGCTTGCTCGCGGCCACCGCGCCGGCGGTGCAGGGATCCGCCGGAGACGGCGGGCCGTCGGCGGCCCCGGTGACGCGGTCCGGCATCTGCGACTCCTGTTGCGCGGTGCGAAACGGCGATTCTCGAAACCCGCGCCGCACCGCGGCATGAATTGCGCGGCCGCCGCCATAACCGTTGCGCGGCGCCGGCTTCGTCGCCGCCGCCGCGGTGTGCCCATCACCAGCATTCATGGCGCCGGGCGGCGATGTCATGCCGCGCGTGGCCCGGCCGCGCCGAAACTGCGCGGGTCCAGTACCGTTCAGGAGACCGCGATGGCAACGCTGGCCCTCGGCGCCGAACACCAGAGCTACGTGCGCCGCGAGACGCTGATCGGCTGCGCCTTCAACGCGGTGCTGTCGGTGGTGTTCGCCTTCGTCGTCTTCCACGGCGTCGAACGGATACCGCTGTGGGGCGCGCAGGGTCTGGCGGTCGACCTCGTGCCGACGGTGTTCATGATCACGCTGGTGGGCAACCTGATCGTCACTTTCGTCACGCGCCAGCGCGTGCGCGCCGGCAGCGTCGCGCCGCTGGCGCCGCCCGCGCGGTCGTGGTTGCCGCGGCGCGCGGTGCCGCGGATGCTGCTGCTGGCCGCGCTGACGACGATCGTGATCGTGCCGCTGTCGGTGGCGGTGTTGCTGCTGCTCGGCATCGATTCGATGCAATTCGGCAACTTCGTCGTTTTCAAGATCGTCTACGGCGCGGTGGTCGGCGCGCTGACCGCGCCGCTGGTGATCCGCACCGCGCTGGCCGACCGCGTGCGATGACGGCGACGGTCTCGCTGACGCCGGGCAAGCGGGTCCTGTTCCTGACCAAGGACCCGGCGTTGATCCGGCGCCAGCTCGCCGGCGAGCTCGACCTGTCGATGGACGACGTCACCGTCGGCGAGCTGCTCGATGACGTCAACACCGACCTGATGACGCCGGCGTGGACGTGCTTCGACCACGAACCCGAGCAGATCGCGCGCAACGCCTACGCCGGCCTGGTCGTCGACGGCGAGCGGCTGTTCCCGCGCGACGCGCTGCGCGACGGTGGCTTCGAGGTCGTCGTGTCGGGCTACCGCAAGGGCACGGGGTCGTCGCGCGAGACCGCGGTGCAGGCCGAGAGGTTCAGCGGCATCCGCATCGCGATTGCCGCGTCGTTTGCGCCGATCCACGCACGCAACAACCTTTGCCAGGGCGTGCTGATGGCCGACCACGCGGTGCTGCGGCGGCTGCAGCGCGGCGACGCCGTACCGCTGGAGGCCTTCATGCAAGGGCGCGACGCGGTCGAGCGCGACATCATCGCCGCGGGCGGCCTGTTCGCATACACGCGCGAGCTCGCCGCCGGCCGGCGCCGACCGCCGCGGCTGCCGCGGCGAACGCCGCGCCCGGCGACGCTCGCCGAGAAGATCCTGAGCACGCACCTGGTCGACCCGCAGCCCGATACGCAGCTGCGCCCGGGCGACGCTGTTGTCGTCCGCGTCGACGCCGGCTATTCGCACGACTACACGACGGCGCAGGTGCACCACTTCCTGCAGCGCGAGCACGGGTCGGACTACCGCGTGCACGACCCGGCGCGTTTCGCGGTGTTCGAGGACCACCTCGTCTACGCCGACGGCGTGCCGCAGCTACAGCCGTTCGCGCCGAAGATCGAACGCCTGCGCGCATTGCAGCGTGAGTTCCAGCACCACACCGGCGTGCGCGACTACGCCGCGGTCGACGGCGTCTCGCCGGGCATCTGCCACCAGGTGGCGCGCGAGGACTTCGTCGAGCCGGGCGACTTCGTCCAGGCGACCGATTCGCACACTTGCATGGGCGGCGCCGGCAACGCGCTGGCGTGGGGCGTCGGCGCGACCGAGTACGCGGCGCTCGTCCACGGCGGCATCACGACGGTCACCGTGCCCGAGTCGATCCGCTTCGAGCTGCACGGCGCGCTGGCGCCGCAGGTCACCGCGAAGGACCTGATGCTGCACATCCTGGCGACCTACGCACGGCGGCAGGACACGCTGAACCGCGTGATGGAGTTCGGCGGGCCGGGGCTCGCCGCGCTGCCGATCGACGAACGCGCGACGCTCGCCAACATGGCCACCGAATGCGCGGCGCGCACCGCGGTGTTCGAAGCCGACGCGCGCTTGTTCGACTGGCTCGCCGCGATGCGGCCGGGCGCCGACGTCGCACGGTTGCGCGCACGTGCCGTGGCGCCCGACGCCGGCGCGCACTACGACGGCGGCGTCCATGCGATCGAACTCGCGACGATCCCGCCGATGGTCGCGACCCCGGGCGACCCCGACCGCGGCATCCCCGCCGACCCGGGCAATGGCGAGCGCGTCGACGCCATCGGCGACGTGAAGATCGACATCGCCTACGGCGGCTCGTGCACCGCCGGCAAGCACGGTGACATCGACCTCTATGCGCAGGTCGTCGCCGACGCGCTGGCGCACGGCAGGCGCGTCGCCGACGGCGTCGCGTTCTACATCCAGTTCGGCTCGGCGGCGGTCGAGGCCTACGCGCGCGAGCGCGGCCACACCGAACTGTTCGAACGCGCCGGCGTCACGCTGATCCGCCCCGGATGCGGCGCCTGCATCGGCTGCGGACCGGGCACGTCGCAGCGCGCGTCGCAGGTCACGGTGTCGGCGATCAACCGCAACTTCAAGGGCCGCTCCGGCCCCGGTGCGCTGTGGCTGGCGTCGCCGCTGACCGTGGCCGCCAGCGCGTTCGCAGGGCGCATCGCGGCGTGGTCGCCGCAGCGGTGGAGCCGAGCGGATGGCTGAGGTCGCGGGTGCCGCGGCTCAAGGCGGGGATGGCGCGAGTGCGCGTGGCGGCAACGACGAGCCCGGACGGCAGGGCGACGCACCGACCGTGCGCGTGCTGCTGCTCTACGCGCGCAGCTTCATCCCCGACAACGTGCTGGACCTCGTGCGCGCCAGTGTGCCGCGCGGCGTGCAGCTCGACGTGGTCGAAGAATCGGCGCCGCCGGCGCAGCGGCGGCAGGCGTTCGCCGAAGCGCAGGTCATCGTCGCCTACCCCGGCGACCCGCGCGCCGACGAGCTCGACGCGGCGCGGCAACTGCGCTTGTTCCAGTTGCTCAGCGCGGGGCACGACTGGCTTGACCTCGACGACTTCCGCCGGCGGGGCATCGCCGTCGCGACCAACGCCGGCAGCAACGCGGTCGCCACCGCCGAGCACACGCTGCTGCTGATGCTGGCGCTGCTGAAGCAACTGCCGCCGCACGACGCCGCGGTGCACGCCGGCGAATGGCCGGCGATGCGCCATACGCTGACGATGCGCGAGCTGCACGGCCGGACCGTCGGCCTCGTCGGCTTCGGCCGCATCGGCCAAGAGGTGGCGCTGCGGCTGCACGCGTTCGGCGCGCGCGTGGTCTACGCATCGCGCAGCCGGGCCGCCGCCGACGTCGAGCAGCGCACCGCCGCGCGGCACGTGGCGCTCGACGAGCTGCTGGCCGGCAGCGACATCGTCAGCCTGCACGCGCCGCTGACGCCGACGACGCGGCGCTTGATCGACAGCGCCGCACTGGCGCGGATGCGCGCCGGCAGCTGCCTCGTCAACACCGCGCGCGGTGCGCTCGTCGACGAAGGTGCGCTGGCCGCCGCGTTGCGCAGCGGCCATCTCGCCGGCGTCGGACTCGACGTGTTCGCCGACGAACCGCTGCCGCTCGATTCGCCGCTGCGCGGACTGCCCGGCGTGATCCTCACACCGCACATCGGCGGCGTGACGCGCGACACCTGGTCGCGCCGGCTCGCGCTCGCGTGGGCCAACGTGCAGCGCGTTGCCGCGGGCGAGAAGCCGCTGTCGCAAGTGGCGTGACCGCCGCGTGGCGGCGCGGATGCGACTGCGATGTCGCCGCCGCGAGGGGCCGCGGAAGTTATCGCGTCGCTCTCACATTTCATCGCCACTCTCGGCGGCGACCGCTAGCTTCGGGTCGGGGGCAAGCGACTCGCGCGTCCTCGCGTTCGTCGCGCCGAGCGACACCACCGACAGGAGACAACCGATGATCGAACTGAACCGCTGGCTCGTGGGCGTTGGCCTGGCCGCGCTGTCCAGCACCGTGCTGGCGAGCCACAGCGACACCAAGACGCTGACGCTGCGCGAGGTCAGCCGCCACACGTACACCGGCACCGACAACGAGTTTCCGTCCAACCCGGTGGTCGAGCTCGGCGCCACCGGCGCGACGCCGATCGGCCCGGGCCGCGGCGCCGGCAGCTTCATCTTCCTGAACAACGACGTCTTCTATCCGGTGACCCAGGCACCGGCCGGCACGGTGCACGGCTTCTGCTGGACCGTCGCGCACGGCGCCACGCCGTACCAGGGGCCGCCGGCGCTCGGCGTCGGCGGGCCGTTCCACGCGGCGTGCCAGATCACCTATCTGCTCGACGGCGGCAAGATCGTCGTCGCCGGCAACCTCAACCAGACCGCCATCGAGAAGGACCGCAAGCAGACGCTGGCCGTCGTCGGCGGCACCGGCAAGTACGCGCACGTGCGCGGGCAGATGGAGATCGTGCAAGACCCGCCGGGCCAGCCGATCACCTACAAGACGACGTTCAAGCTCATCGACGCCAACGGCCCATTGCTGCCGTACGACGTGAAGAAGTCGGCCTGGTTCGGCGGTCTCGAAGTCACCGCCTACGCGCAGATCCCGGCCCAGGCCGGCGGCAGCGGCCCGATGGGGCCGACGCCCGACTACGAAGACCAGGACGCCTACCTGATCGGCAACGTCTACGAGAACCGGCCGTTCGGCCCCGAGGTGCGCATCCCGGTGATCGACCCCGCCACCGGCATGCCGGTGCTCGACGCCGACGGCAACCCGCAGATCGCCGCGGTGGTGCCGGCGCACGACGACACGTTCACGCAGTTCCGCACCGACCGCGCGCCGTTCGACGGCTTCGGCAAGTGGGTCGTGCCGGGGCCCAACGCCACCGACCACAACGTGAAGGTGCGACCGATGCCCGAGCTCAGCATCGCCGGCGCACCACTGGTCTACGCGATCCGCCTCGGTCGTCACTTCGTGCCGCTGACGAGCAAAGCGACCATCCAGGCGGGCCTGCGCGCCGGCGTGCTGTCGCTGCGCGACGCGGGCTGGGGCGGCGTCGGCTGGCTGCAGTTGAACAAGGGTGACCGCTGGGGCCACTGAAACCTGCACGGCGCGAATTGCGGCACGCGGCGCGCTGCTGAGGGTCGCCCCCGGCAGACGCCGCTGCCGCCGGTCGCGTAACCTGCGCGGTCGATGGACAGCAAGCGACTGAGACACTTCCTCGCGGTTTACGAGACGGGCAATCTCACCCAGGCGGCCGAGCTGGTCCACGTGACCCAGCCGGCGCTGACGAAGAGCATCAAGCTGCTGGAAGACCGGCTCGGCGTCGAGCTGTTCCAGCGCACGCCGGTCGGCGTGATGGCCACGGCGTTCGGCGAAGCGCTGGCGGTGCACGCGCGCGCGGTGCAGAACGAGCTGAAGTCGGCCGAGACGCAGATCGCGATGCTGCGCGGCGCGACCGAAGGACAGGTGGTCGTCGGCGTGACGACCAGCGTCGCCGAGAACCTGATGCCGCTGGCGACGGCGCGGCTGTACAAGTGGCGCCCCGGCGTGCGCCTGACGGTCGTCGTCGGCGTCGTCGACGAACTGATACCGGCGGTGCGGTCGGGCGCGGTCGACCTGGCGTTGAGCGCATGGTCCGATCCGACCGACCCGCTGCTGACGAGCGAGGTGGTCTTTCGCGACCAGGTGATGGTGCTCGCCGCGCCGAACCATCCGCTGGCGCTGGTCGACCGGCTCGAGCCGGGCCACCTGCTCGACCACCCGTGGGCGCTGCCGGCGCAGCGGATGTCGTGGCGCACGCGGCTCGACCGGTTGTTCGTGCAGCACGGACTGACGCCGCCGGTTGCCGCGGTCGTCAGCAACTCGGCCAGCTACCTGCGCGCGCTGCTGCTGCACGGCAACTTCATCGGCGTGCTGCCGCACCGCCTGGTGCAGCAGGACGAGCGCGCCGGCCGCCTGGTGCCGCTGCAGCTGCCGGGGTGCAGCTTCGAGATGGAGATCACGCTGACGTATCTGCACCGCTCGAAGATGTCGCCGGCCGCGCGGGCGCTGATGACGATCCTTCGCGAGCTGATCAGCGTGCCCGAATTCGAGGCCTGAGCCTGGGGATCGCCGGGCGTCGCGACGTCGCGACGTCGCGACGTGTCGGCGATGCGGCGATGCGACGACGCCAGGCCGATCGGCCGGCGCGCAGGCTTCGCGGCACCCCGCGCGTCAGCCCTCGGTTTGCAGCACGCCGCGCTTGAGCTGGTCGCGCTCGAGGCTTTCGAACAGCGCCTTGAAGTTGCCTTCGCCGAAGCCTTCGTCGGCCTTGCGCTGGATGAACTCGAAGAACACCGGGCCGAGCACGCATTCGCTGAAGATCTGCAGCAGCAGCCGCTTGTCGCCACCTTGCGTGCTGCCGTCGAGCAGGATGCCGCGCGATTGCAGCGCGTCGACCGGCTCGCCGTGGCCGGGCATGCGCTCGGCGAGCATCTCGTAGTACGCGTCGTTCGGCGCGGTCATCAGCGGCACGCCGGCGGCCTTGAGCGCATCGACGCTGGCGACGAGGTCGTCGGTCAGCAACGCGATGTGCTGGATGCCTTCGCCGTTGAAGCGCATCAGGAACTCCTCGATCTGGCCGCCCTTGCCGTGCGCGCCTTTGCCGGCTTCCTCGTTCAGCGGGATGCGGATCAGGCCGTCGGGAGCCGTCATCGCGCGGCTCGTCAGCCCGGTGTACTCGCCTTGATGTCGAAGTAGCGGATCTCGCGGAAGTTGAAGATCTTTTCGTAGAAGCCGCTCCAGAACGCCATGCGGCCGCGGTAGACGTTGTGCGTCAGGTGGTCGATGAGGCGCAAACCGTGGCCGCGCGGGTGGCGCGCCGCGGCGTCTTGGAAGCCGGGCAGGAACTCGAAGTCGATGTCGTAGATGCTCTTGCCGTCTTCGTAGCGGTCGATCAGGTACAGCGGCGCGCCGCCGATGCCCTTGATCGCCGGCAGCTTCAGCTCCATCGGGCCGGTGGGCACGTCGACCGGCTGCGCGCCGAGGTCGAGCGCGCGCGCGTAGGCGGCGTGCGAGTCGCGCACGCGAAACGCCATCGCGCACGCGCTCGGGCCGTGCTCGGCGGCGAAGTAGCCGGCCAGGCTCTTCGGCTCGCGGTTGACGATGAAGTTGATGTCGCCCTGGCGGTACAGCACGACGTCCTTGCTGCGATGCCGCGCGACGGGCGTGAAACCCATCGTCTCGAAAAGCGGCTCGAGCACGCCCGCCGTCGGCGACGCGAACTCGACGAACTCGAAGCCCATCAACCCCATCGGGTTGTCGAACAGGTCGGCCATCTCAGGTCCTTCGGTGATCGGGTCAGGCGCGCGCCGGCAGCGACGCCAGCACCGTCGCGTCGTCTTCGCCGACGCGCGGCAGCGGTTTGCGCACACCGAGGCGGCGGCCGCCGAGCGTCAAAGGCAGCAGCACGGTCATCGTCGTGTCGCCGTCGTCGGTGACCATCGGCACGAGGCCGCCGCTGTGCCGCAGGTGCGGGTCGTCGACCAGCTCGTCGGGGCGGGTGATCGGCGCGTACGGCAGCCCGGCGGCGTCGAGCTTGGCCGCCAGCTCGGCTTTTCCCAGCGTCGCCAAGGTTTCGGCAAGCGTCTGCAGCAGCTGCGGCCGCAGCGCGACGCGCTGGGCATTGGTCGCCAGCGCGGGGTCGGCCGCCAGGTCGGCGCGGTCGATCGCCGCGCACAACGCCTGGAACTGGCGGTCGCTCGTCGCGGCGACGAACAGCTGCTCGCCGCGCGCGACGGTGAACACGTCGTAGACGCTCCACGCCGACACGCGCGACGGCATCGGTGGCGGCGGCGCGCCGGTCATCAGGAACTGCTGCACGTGCTGGGCCGACAGGAACGCACAGTTCTCGAACAGCGCGCTGTGGATCTCCTGGCCGCGGCCGGTGCGGTCGCGCTCGCGCAGCGCGGCGAGCACGCCGATCGCGCCGAACATCCCGCCCATGATGTCGTTGACCGACGTGCCGGCGCGCAGCGGCCGGCCTTCGGGCCCCGTCATGTACGCCAGCCCGCCCATCATCTGCACCACTTCGTCGAGCGCCGCACGGTGCTCGTACGGCCCCGGCAGGAAGCCCTTGTGCGACACGTAGATCAGCCGCGGGTTGGCCGCCGCGAGGTCGGCGTAGCCCAGGCCCAGCTCGTCGATCCGGCCGGGGCGGAAGTTCTCGATCACGACGTCGGCGGTCGCCGCCAACGCTCGCGCCTGCGCCAACCCGGCGGGCGAGTCGACGTCGATGACGACGCTCTTCTTGTTGCGGTTGAAGCTGCGGAAGAAGCCGATGCCGAGCCCCGGCAGCCGCCGCGTCTTGTCGCCGCCGGGCGGCTCGACCTTGACGACCTCGGCGCCGAGGTCGGCAAGGATCATGCCGCAGGTCGGTCCCATCACCATGTGCGTGAACTCGACGACGCGGATGCCGGCGAGCGGCAGCGCCGGCGCTGCCGCAACTTCCGTCGGCAACGGCGAGGGCGGCTGCGAGGCGGGGGCGGCGCTCATCGTGTGTCGCGTCGTCAGGCCGCTGTCGCAGCCGCGCCAGCGCGGCGAAAAGTGTTCGGCAGTCCGGCACGCGCCAGCGCGCCGTGCGTCGGCTCGCCGTTCAGCCATCCCGCCAGCTTCGAACGCAGCGCGAGCAGCGACGGCAGGTCGATGCCGGTGTCGACGCCGCCGGCTTCGAGCATGAACGCGAGGTCCTCGCTGGCGACGTTGCCGCTGGCGCCCGGCGCGTGCGGGCAGCCGCCGATGCCGGCGAGCGACGCGTCGAAGCGAGCGATGCCGAGCTGCAGCGCCGCATAGACGTTGGCCAGCGCAAGGCCGCGCGTGTCGTGGAAGTGGCCGCACCAGAGCCGGTCGCCGGCGACGCGCAACACCTGCTCGAACAACCGACTCACCGCCACCGGGTCGGCGGCACCGACGGTGTCGGCCAAACTCACGCGGTCGGCGCCGGCGTCGAGCAGCGCCTGCACGAGCC
This sequence comes from uncultured Burkholderiales bacterium, assembly GCA_965365495.1. Lineage (GTDB taxonomy): Bacteria > Pseudomonadota > Gammaproteobacteria > Burkholderiales > Burkholderiaceae_C > Rubrivivax. The sequence goes on along the minus strand of CBDUBX010000007.1, from coordinate 2,613 downwards.
GCAAAACGTCCGCCGGCGGCACCTCGCCCTGCAGCGTGCAGCCGAACGCGGTGCCGACGCCGCCTTCGATCAACGTGCGCCGGCCCGACGCGTCGCGCGCGGCGCGGATGCGCGCGACCTCGGTGACCGCTTCCTCGGGTGTCTTGCGCAGGTTGGCCAAGCTGTGCGCGCGGCTGGCCGACAGTGGCAGCAGCATCAGGTCGGCGGCGCCTTCGAGAGCGCGCTCGGCGCCGTGCAGGTTCGGCACCAGCACGCTCGCGAACAACCCCGGCAGCGTCTTGGCGTGCGCGAGCACCTCGGCGGTGTTGGCCAACTGCGGCAGCAAGCGCGGCGGGACGAACGACCCGACTTCGACCTCACGCTGGCCCGCGGCCACCGCGTCGGCGAGCCACTGCTTCTTGCGTTCGGTGGACAGCACCGTGCGCAGGCTTTGCAGGCCGTCGCGCATGCCGACTTCGCGGACGACGGCTTGCGCCGGCAACTCGGGCATCGACGGTCCTCTCGGCGATTCGGGGGTCACGGCGGCGGGATTCGACTGACCGCCCTCGCGCAGAGGGCGACGGCTGGCGGGCGCGACTCTAGGTGTTCCGGACGTCGGCCTGAAGTGGTAGTTTTGGCCACCAGCGTTTCCATTCCGGAACGCCACAGCGCTTGCGCTTTCCGCCGATGACCGATCTCGACCTCAAGTCGCTGCGCCTGCTCGTCGCCGTCTGCGACCGCGCGAACATCAAGGCGGCCGCCGCCGACGCGCACATCGAGCCGTCGGCGATCAGCAAGCGCATTGCGCAGCTCGAAGCCGCGGTCGGTACGCCGCTGCTGCGGCGCCATCGACGCGGCGTCGAGCCGACCGCGGCGGGGCTCGCGCTGGTCGAGCACGCGCGCAACCTGCTGTTCACCGCCGACCGCATCCACGCCGACCTGGCCGCTTTCGGCCGCGGCATCAAAGGGCAGGTCAAGCTCGTCGCCAGCGCGTCGGCGATCGCGCAATGGCTGCTCGACGACATCGCCGAGTTCATGCGCGAAGACGCCAGCCGCGACATCCAGGTCGACATCGAAGAGCGCGTGTCGCGCGACGTCGTGCGCATCGTCGCGCAGGGCGGTGCGTCGCTCGGCGTGTGCTGGGACGACGTCGACTTTCAGGGGCTCGATCGCCGCGCGTACCGCCGCGACGAGCTCGCGCTCGCCGTCCCTCGCGGCCACCCGCTGGCCCGGCGGCGCACGGTGGCCTTCGATCAGACGCTCGACCACGACCACGTCGGGCTGCCGCCCGAGACGGCGGTGCACACGATGCTCGGCCGCGCGGCGGCACGCGCGGGCCGCAGCATCCGCTACCGCGCGATCGTCTCGAATTTCGACGCCGAGCTGCGCGTCGTCGCCGCGGGGCTGGGAATCAGCGTCACGCCGCGGCGCATCGCCGAGCGCTATGCGCCGCTGTACGGCATTCGCGTTGTCGGCCTGGCGGACCCCTTCGCCCAGCGGCGCTTCGCGGTGTGCTCGCGCGACCCTGCGTTCCTGCAGCCGGCCGCGCTGCGGCTGGCGGGCTTTCTGGCAGGTCGGGCCGACGGCTGACGGCGGCGGGGCCGATGACTCGCAAAGCGTTGGACCCGTGGCAGCCGTTTGCGGGTACGGCGCGAGCGCGACGAACCGAGCTTGCTCAGCCGCCGCCAGGCGGCCCGGCACGACTTGACGTTCGGACGACGGGTGGAAGAGCGACCGCCGTTCTTCGCCGCCGATGCTGCGGGCCGCCGCCGCTGCAGTAGAACGCCGCGGTTGGGTTCCTGGAGAGCAGCATGGCAGTGGCCGAAGGCAGTGATCAACTGGCGCGTGTGGTGGTTCTGCTCGCAGCCGGCGTCGTCGCGGTGCCGCTGTTCAAGCGCCTGAAGCTCGGCTCGGTGCTCGGCTACCTCGCGGCGGGGCTCGCGATCGGGCCGTTCGGCCTGGGCTTCTTCACCGACCCGCAAGCCATCCTGCACGTCGCCGAACTTGGCGTCGTGCTGTTTCTGTTCGTCATCGGACTGGAGATGCAACCGCGCCGCCTGTGGGGGCTGCGCCGGCAGATCTTCGGCCTCGGGCTGGCGCAGGTGCTGGCCTGCGGCGCGCTGCTCACCGGCGTGGTCGTGCTGTGGGGTGCGCGCCCGGCAGTGGCGGTCGTTGCCGCGCTGGGATTCGTGATGACCTCGACCGCAACGGTGATGCTGCTGCTCGACGAGCGCGGCGAGACCGCGTCGCATCGCGGCCAGCGCATCGTCTCGATCCTGCTGCTGGAAGACCTGGCGATCGTGCCGCTCCTGGCGCTGGTGGCCGTGCTGGCGCCGGTGCAGGCCAGCAGCGGCCCGGTGTGGCGTGCCGTGGCGATCGCGCTCGTCGCGGTGGGCAGCGTCACGCTCGCCGGGCGCTACCTGCTGAACCCGCTGTTCCGCCTGCTGGCCGCGGCCAAGGCGCGCGAGGTGATGACGGCCGCGGCGTTGCTAGTGGTGCTGGGCGCGGCGCTGCTGATGCAGTGGGGCGGGCTGTCGATGGCGATGGGCGCCTTCCTCGCCGGCGTGATGCTGTCGGAATCGACCTTCCGCCACCAGCTCGAGGCCGACATCGAGCCGTTCCGCGGCATCCTGC
>CBDUBX010000006.1:0-31648 GCA_965365495.1 uncultured Burkholderiales bacterium | reverse complement strand
GTGTGGCGGGGCCCGCGGTGGACGCTGACGCCGTCGAGCCGTTCTTCGCAACCCTTGCCGCGGCCGACCCGCAGCCGCGCAGCGAACTGCTCTACACCAGTGTGTTCGAGCTGCTCGTCGCGGTGCTGCTGTCGGCGCAGGCCACCGACGCGAGCGTCAACGTCGCGACGCGCACGCTGTTCGCCCGCGCGCCGACGGCGCAAAGGATGCTCGACCTCGGCGACGCCGCCGTCGTCGAGCACATCCGCCGCATCGGCCTGTTCCGTACGAAAGCGGCCAACCTGCTGCGCACCTGCGCGATCCTCGTCGAGCAATACGGCGGCAGGGTGCCGCGCTCTCGCAGCGCGCTGCAGGCGCTGCCGGGTGTGGGCCGCAAGACCGCCAACGTCGTCCTCAACGTCGCCTTCGGCGAGCCGACGATGGCCGTCGACACCCACGTGTTCCGCGTGGCCAACCGCACCGGGCTGGCGCCGGGGCGCGACCCGCTCGAAGTGGAGACCGGCCTGCTCGCCCGCGTGCCGCCGCGCTACGCCGTCGATGCGCACCACTGGCTGATCCTGCACGGCCGCTACGTGTGCCTGGCGCGAGCGCCGCGCTGCGACGCGTGCGCGGTGCGTCGCTGGTGCGACTGGGGCGTCTCTACAATGGCGCTCGTTTGATTCGGCGCCACCAACCACACGGCAAGCGGCTCTCGCATGGGCAAGCTCGACGACCTCACCGAGCGGGTGGACCGGCTGTTGCTGCGCCATCAGGAGCTGCAGCGCAGCCACGCGCTGACGTCGCGCGAGCTGGCGGCGGTCAGCGCCGAGCGCGACAGCTTGCGGTCGCGGCTCGCCGCCGCGCGCGCGCGGATCGATGCATTGCTGAAGCGGCTGCCGAACGACGGACCGACGACCGGCGAGGCGCCGCGGTGAAGCAGGTCGAGGTCACGATCCTCGGCCAAGTCTACGTGCTCGGCTGCCCGGAAGGCGGCGAAACGCTGCTCGCCGCGGCGGTATCGGCGGTCGATCGCGAGATGACGGCGATCCGCGAATCGGGCAAGGTCAAGGCGCGCGAGCGCATCGCGGTGCTCGCCGCGCTGAACCTCGCGTGGCAGCTCGCCGACCGCGGCGCAGCGCCCGGCGGCGACAGCGGTAGCAACGAGCGCCTCGACGCGCTGACGCGGCGCATCGACGCCGCGCTCGAAAGCGACGGCCAGTTGCTGTAACGCCTTGTCCGCGCGCGTGGTGTGGCGTTGTCCGGCGTCCTTAGAATCGCCGCGTCCGTCGTGTTTCGTGGACTTTATATTTCCTTGAACCGATGCTCATCGAGCCCGGGCTTGGAACATTGCCGGGCGGGCGCGATCGTCTCGCGTCAGACGAACCCGAAGCCCGGCTGACCTCGCCCACCTGAACTTCCCAAGGGGTTCAGGAATGCGGTTCGCGGGGCACGGCGGACACCCTCTCTCGACGATGCCGACGCCCGCCACCGGCTACTGGCTCATGAAGACCGAGCCCGACGACGAGTCGGTCGACGACTTCGCTGCCGCGCCGCGCTGCACGCTGCCGTGGACCGGCGTGCGCAACCACCAGGCGCGCAACTTCCTGCGCGACGCGATGCGCGTCGGCGACGGTGTCCTGCTGTACCACTCGTCGTGCGCGCAGCCGGGCGTGGTCGGCATCGCGCGCATCGCCGGCGACGCCGCGCACGACGCGACGCAGTTCGATGCGGCCAGCCGCTACTTCGACCCGAAGTCGCGTCCCGACGCGCCGCGTTGGGTGCAGCGCGACGTGCAACTCGTCGAAAAGACGCGGCTCTTGCCGCTGGCCGAGATGCGCGACGCGCCGGAGCTCGCCGGCATGCGCGTGCTGCAGCGCGGCAACCGACTGTCGATCACGCCGGTGTCGCCGGCGCATTGGGACGCGGTCGTCGCGCGGCTGCGCGGCTGATTCCGTCGGGCGCGTCGCGCATCACCCAGCGTCGAACGCGATCGCCGATAACGTCACCTGGTTGCCGCCGCGGCGCCGCGCTTCGACGAGCGCCGACTCGCAGGCGATCTGCAGCGCCTCGCGCGTCTGCGCGGTGTGCGGATAGCTGGCCACGCCGATCGATACCGTGAAGCGCAGCTCCTGGCCGTCGTGGACGACGATCTGCGCCGCGCACTGACGCCGCAGGCTTTCCATCCGCGCATGCGCGGTCGCGAGCCCAACCCCCGACAGCAGTACCGCGAAGCGTCGGTCGTCGTAGCGACACGACGCGTCCATCGCCCGCGTGCCGCCGCGCAACAACCGGCCCATCGCCTCGAGCAGGCGCGTACCGCCGGCGTCGCCGAGCGCGCGCACGCTCGCCGTCGGGTCGTCGAGCTCGATCAACACGACGGCGAACTCGCGGTGCTCGCGCGACGACAGGTCGACCTCGCGCCGGAACTGCTCGTCGAAGTGCGCCCGGCGGTACAGGCCGCACGCGGGGTCGCGCAGCGCCTGGTCGGCGATCTCGCGACGCAGCAGTTCATTGGCCTGCTGTTGCTGCTCGATCTGATGCAGCGCGACGCGCAGCCGCTCGTCGCGCTGGCGCTCGACGCCGAGGTCGGTCCAGACGCTCAACAGCAGCCGGCGCCCCTGGTCGTCGACGCGTTCGTTCGCGACGCGCAGCACCGAGTACACGTGACGCGCGCCGCCGTGCTCGAAGCCGTGCTCGGTGATCAGCGGCGCGCCGTGGTCGACCGCCGCGGTGTCGGCGGCGCGCAATGCCGCCGCCAGCGCGGCGTCGAACAGGTCGGCGTCGCGCCGGCCGACGACCTCCTCGCGCGGACGGCCGAGGAACTCGGCCATCGCCGCGTTGGCGTAGAGGTAGGCGCCGCCGGCGCCGTTCTTCACCGCGAGCCACTCGCGCCGCCGCTCGAGCTGCGGCGGCAGCGCCTGCGCCAGCAGGCCGAGCAGCGCCGCGTCGGTACCGAAGTCCAGATCGGCACGGTTCATCGAGCGTTCGCTCTGCCACCGGCGACCGCGATGGGTCGCCTAACGAAAGCGTGCGGACAAACGGGAGCGGGCATCGGCGGCATTTCAAACGCTGCGGGTCGGGGATCGCGCGGAGCCCGGCAAACGCCGCGACGACGGCACGGCGGAGCTACAGCCGGTGCCGAATGCCGAGGCGTCGTCGTACAATTCCCGGTTTCCCCGCGGTTTCGTCGAACAGCGCGCAGCAAGCGCACCTACGAAGCCTACCCTGCCTCGACGTCCGACTGACTGCCGGCGGCCGATTTTCCACCGAAGGCCTGCAACGCCCATGACCACGATCCGCGTCAAAGAGAACGAACCTTTCGATGTGGCCTTGCGCCGCTTCAAGCGCACCATCGAGAAGATCGGCTTGCTGACCGAGCTGCGGGCGCGCGAGTTCTACGAAAAGCCGACTTCGGAGCGCAAGCGCAAGAAGGCCGCCGCGGTCAAACGCCACTTCAAGCGCGTGCGCAGCATGCAGCTGCCGAAGAAGCTCTACTGAACCCCGCCTGCCAGTCACGCGCCGGCGATGCCGGCGGTGGCTACGCAGGGAATGGCGCGATGGATCTGAAACAGCGCATCCAGGACGACATGAAGGCCGCGATGCGCGACCGCGACAGCGCGCGCCTCGGCACGATCCGCCTGCTGCTGGCGGCGTGCAAGCAGCGCGAGGTCGACGAGCGCATCGCGCTGGATGACGCCGCGGTCGTCGCGATCGTCGACCGCATGATCAAGCAGCGGCGCGACTCGATCGCCGCGTTCGAGCGCGGCGCCCGCGCCGACCTCGTCGCGAAGGAGTCGGCCGAGATCGACGTGCTGCAGCAGTACCTGCCGGCGCGGCTGGACGCCGCGGCGCTGCAGGCCGAGGTCGCGGCGCTCGTCGCCGAGATCGATGCCCGCGGCCCCGGCGACATGGGCCGCGCGATGGCCGCGGCCAAGTCGCGGCTCGCCGGCCGCGCCGACATGGCCGCGGTGTCGGCGGCGATCAAGCACGCGCTGGCGACGTGACCGCCGGGCATTCGCTGCCGCTGCAGCCGGTGGCCGTCGACGTCTGCGTCGCGCCGCAGCTCACGCCCGATGCGATGGCCGACGTCGCGCGCGCCGGGTTTCGCAGCGTCGTCAACAACCGGCCCGATTTCGAGCACGGCCCCGACCAGCCGACCAGCGCGCAGATCGAGGCCGCGGCCCGCGCCGCCGGCCTGGTCTACGTCCACTTGCCGGTGCCGCCGGCTCCGCCGTCGGCCGCCGACATCGCCGCATTCGCCGATCTGCTCGAGCAGCTGCCGCGACCGCTGCTCGCGTTCTGCCGTTCGGGCGGAAGGTCGAGCCGGCTCTTCGCCGCCGCCGCGTCACACCGCGGCTGAGCCACCGCCCGCGCTGCTCGCGGCCGGCGTGGAAAGCAGCGCGAACCCGGGTGTCACCCGGGGCCGGACAGCCGAGCCCGTCCCTAGAATGCGCGCACTTCGAATTTCGAGGAGTCGCCGTGCGCGCCCTGCTGAAGCTGTCGGCGGCGATCGATGTCGTCAACGAATGGATCGGCCGCCTCGCGATGTGGCTGGTGCTCGCGGCGGTGCTGATCAGCGCCGGCAACGCGATCGTTCGCAAGGCGTTCAACATCAGCTCCAACGCCTACCTCGAGGTGCAGTGGTACCTGTTCGCCGCGGTGTTCATGCTCGCGTCGGGCTACGTGTTCCTGCACAACGGCCATGTGCGCATCGACTTCGTGTCGGGCAAGCTGTCGAAGCGGACCAACGCGATCATCGATTCGATCGGCATCGTCGTCTTCCTGATCCCGCTGTGCCTGATTCTGATCGACCTGTCGTGGCCGTTCTTCCTGCGCGCCTACGAATCGGGTGAGATGAGCGAGAACGCCGGCGGCCTGATCCGCTGGCCGGTGATCCTGCTGATCCCGCTCGGCTTGGCGGTGCTGCTGGCGCAGGCGATCTCCGAATTGATCAAGCGCATCGCGTTCTTGACCGGCGCGCGCGACGAGCCGTTCAGCCACGGCCACGCGAAGTCGGCGCAGGCCGAACTCGCCGACGAGTTCACCGCAGTCGCGGTTGCGCCGAACCAGAGGCCTTCGAAGTGACGGCGTTCATCGCGCAGAACTTCGTGCCGCTGATGTTCTGCGGCTTGCTGTTCTTCCTGCTCACCGGCATCCCGGTGGCGTTCGGCTTGGCCGCGACCGGGTTGCTGTTCGGCTTCATCGGTATGGAGGCGGGGCTGTTCCCGACGAACCTGTTCGGCGCGCTGCCGCTGCGCGTGTTCGGCATCATGAAGAACGACACGCTGCTGGCGATTCCGTTCTTCACGTTCATGGGGATCATCCTCGAGCGATCGGGGATGGCCGAGGACCTGCTCGAGACGGTCGGCCAGGTGTTCGGCCCGCTGCGCGGCGGGCTGGCGATTGCGGTGATCCTCGTCGGCGCGCTGCTCGCCGCGACGACCGGCGTCGTCGCCGCGGCAGTGATCTCGATGGGGCTGATCTCGCTGCCGATCATGCTGCGCAACAACTACAACCGCACGATCGCCACCGGAACGATCACCGCGTCGGGAACGCTGGCGCAGGCGATTCCGCCGTCGCTCGTGCTGATCGTGCTGGCCGACCAGCTCGGCCGCTCGGTCGGCGACATGTACGCCGGCGCGCTGCTGCCCGGTCTGCTGCTCGTCGCGCTGTACCTCGCGTTCATCGTCGCGGTCGCGGTGCTGCGGCCGGCTTGGGTGCCGGCGCTGCCCCCCGAGGCGCGCATCTATCGCGAGGCGAACGGCTCGTCGGGCCACGTGTCGCTGATCGTGCTGCTGGCGATCTGCGCCGGCGCCGGGTGGGCGTGGAGCCGCGTCCACGAGCGCATCCTCAACCCGTGGCTCGGCCGCGAGCTGCCGGCCGCCGGCGACGAGATCTTCATTCTGTCGATGACCGTCGCGGCCTTCCTCGCGCTGCTGCTCGCCGGCGCGAACCGGTTGCTGCGTACCGGGCTGCTGTCGCGGCTGGCCGAGCGCGTGACCTTCGTGCTGATCCCGCCGCTGGTGCTGATCTTCCTCGTGCTCGGCACGATCTTTCTCGGCGTCGCGACGCCGACCGAAGGCGGCGCGATGGGCGCACTGGGCGCGCTGGTGATGGCGCTCGGCAAGCGTCAGCTCACGATCAAGCTGCTGAAGCAGGCGCTCGAGAACACGACCAAGCTCGCGACCTTCGTGCTGTTCATCCTGATCGGCTCGACGGTCTTCAGCTTCACGTTCAACGCCGCCGACGGCCACATCTGGGTCGAGCACCTGTTCGACAAGCTGCCCGGCGGGCAGATCGGCTTCCTCGTCGTCGTCAACCTGCTGGTGTTCGTCCTCGGCATGTTCATCGACTTCTTCGAGATCGCGTTCATCGTGATCCCGATCCTCGCGCCGGTGGCCGACAAGCTCGGCATCGACCTGATCTGGTTCGGGGTGATCCTGGCGATGAACCTGCAGACGTCGTTCCTGACGCCGCCGTTCGGCTTCGCGCTGTTCTACCTCCGCAGCGTGGCCGCGCGCAGCGACTACGTCGACCGCGTCACCGGGCGCACGATTCCCGCGGTGACGACGGCGCAGATCTACAAGGGGTCGATCGCGTTCATCGTGCTGCAGCTGATCATGGTCGCGGCGATCGTGATGAACCCGCAGCTGGTCACCGGCGGCATTTCGAGCGCCGAGCGGATGAGCTCGGAAGACGCGCTGCAGCAGCTGCGCGACGCCGGGCGCGACGCGATGGACGCGCGCCGCGCCGACACGCCGGCCAGCGAAGCGGTGTTCGACCCGATGCAGGGCCTGCTCGAGTCGCTAAAGGACGACGAGAAGAAGTAGTTCGCAGCGGCCGACCTCTCCCGCGGCCTGCCGACCGGCCGCGCCGGAAGGCGGCGCGACCCGGCGGGTCGCAGCCGGGGCATCGTCGCACGGCGCACGACGCGCCATCAGCGCGGCGACCGTGACGAAGCCCCCGCCAGCGTTGCGCGATCGCCTTCGATGCGACGATTCGCACGATGCGCCGGCTCGTCGCCACCCGGGCGCGCCTGTCGGCGCTGGCCGTCACCCTGCTTCTGGGCGGCGCCGGCTGCGCTGCGCTGGAGGAACAGGAGCGGCGCTGGATCTTTCAGCCCGGCCGCGACAGCTGGGGTGGCGGCTGGCAGGCGCGCGGCCTCGACGAGGTGTGGATCGACATCGATCCGGCCGGCGGCGACGACCGCGGTAGCGGGCCGGAGCGGCTGCACGCGCTGTGGCTGCCGCAGCCGCGCGCCGATGCGCCGGTGATGCTGTACCTGCACGGTGCACGGTGGGACGTGCGCTCGAGCGCCGGCCGCATGCGCCGCATGCACGACGCCGGCTTCGCGGTGCTCGGCATCGACTATCGCGGCTTCGGCCAGAGCAGCGAACGGCTGCCGTCGGAGCGTTCGGTGCACGACGACGCGCTTGCGGCGTGGCGCTGGCTTGCGCAGCGCGCGCCGGGTGCGGTGCGCTACGTCTACGGCCATTCGCTCGGCAGCGCCATCGCGGTAGGCCTGGCCGCCGCGCTCCACGATGGACCCGACCGCCCTGCCGGGCTGGTGCTCGAAGGCGCGTTCACGTCGATCCCCGACCTCATCGCCGGCTGGCGCTACGGCTGGCTGCCGGTGGGCCCGCTGGTGACGCAGCGCTTCGACGCCGCGTCGCAGCTGTCGCGCCTGCATCTGCCGCTGGTCGTCGTCCACGGCAGCGCCGACCGGTTGATCCCTGCGGCGCTCGGTCGCGCGCTGTTCGACCGCGCACCGGGTCCGAAGCGCTTCGTGCTCGTCGACGGCGGCACCCACCACAACGCCGGCGCGCTCGGCGCCGACGCGGTGAGGCAGGCGCTCGGCGAACTGCGGATGGGGCCGTCGGCTGCCGCCCGCGCCGGGGCCGGATCCCTGTAGCTGCGACGGGGCCGAATCACGCCGCCCGCGGGGCGTCGCGGGGCGTCCGGCGCAATGCCAGCGCGACGCAAAAAAGAACCCCGCCGCAGCGGGGTTCTTGTCGGCGACGCGTCGTTCGCGTCGGCGTCGCTTACAGCCGCTGCTGCTGCATGAAATCGTCGAAGCCGGCTTCGGTGAAGCGGAACCACAGGTTCTGGTCGCGGCGGAAGGTCGCGTAGTCCTCGTAGACCTTCTTCCACGCCGGGTTGCTGGCCGACAGCTCGCTGTACAGCGCCATTGCTTCCTTGAAGGCCGCGTCCATCATGTCCTTCGGGAAGCGGTAGAGCTTGGCACCGCCGCGCACCAGGCGCTGCAACGCCGCCGGGTTGCGTGCGTCGTACTTGGCCTGCATCTCGGTCGCGGCGTACATCGTCGCCGCTTCGAGAATCGCCTTGTACTCGGCCGACAGCCCCGCGTAGGCCTTGTTGTTGACGTAGAAGTCGAGCTCGGGGCCGCCTTCCCACCAGCCCGGGTAGGCGTAGTACGGCGCGACCTTGACGAAGCCGAGCTTCTCGTCGTCGTACGGTCCGACCCATTCGGCGGCGTCGATCGTGCCTTTCTCGAGCGCCTGGTAGATCTCGCCGCCGGGGATGTTCTGCGGCACGCCGCCGATGCGCTCGACGATCTTGCCGCCGAAGCCGCCGACGCGGAACTTCGCGCCCTTCAGCTCGGCCAGCGACTTGATCTCGCGCCGCCACCAGCCGCCCATCTGCGCGCCGGTGTTGCCGCCGACGAAGTTGACGATGTTGTAGCCGGCGTAGAACTCGCGCATCAGCTTCATGCCGTTGCCTTCGACCATCCACGCGGTCATCTGGCGCGAATTGAGGCCGAACGGGATCGCGCAGCCGAGTGCGAACGTCGGGTCCTTGCCGAAGAAGTAGTACGGCGCGGTGTGCGCCATCTCGACGGTGGCCGCCTGCACGCCGTCGACGATGCCGAACGCCGGCATCAGCTCGCCGCCCGCGTGGACGCTGATCTGGAACTTGCCGCCGGTCATGTCGGAAACGAACTTGGCCATCGACTCGGCCGCGCCGTAGATCGTGTCCAGCGCCTTCGGAAAGCTCGACGCGAGGCGCCAGCGGAGGTTGGCCTGCGCATGCACGACCGCCGGCGCGACACCGGCGGCGAGAACGCCGGCGATTCCGGCCCCTTGTACGAATGAACGACGTTCCATCAGCAGATCTCCGCGAAGTTTCGAGTGGCGAATCGCCCCGTTTCGAGCGCCGCGATTCTAGAAGTCGGCCCGGCACACCCCGCGCGGGTTTTCCCGCCGCCCGAATGCGCGGCGGCGCACCGGTGCGCCCGCGCTCGTTCCAGCGGCGCGCGCGCGTCAGGACCCGGCCAGCGTCATCCGCGACACCAGCACCGAGCCGGTCGTCTTGCTGCCCTGCGTGTAGGCGTCGGCGCCGATCGCCGCGATGTCGCCGAACATCATCCGCAGCTGGCCGGCGATCGTCACCTCGTGCACCGGGTGGACGATGCGGCCGCGCTCGACCCAATAGCCGGCGGCGCCGCGCGAATAGTCGCCGGTGACCGCGTTGACGCCCTGCCCCATCAGCTCGGTGACGAACAGCCCGCGGTCGAGCTTGGCGAGCATCGCGTCGAGGTCGTCGCCGGGCGACGTGCGACGGCTGGTCAGCGTCAGGTTGTGCGACCCGCCGGCGTGGCCGGTCGTGCGCATGTCGAGCTTGCGCGCCGAATAACTGCTGAGGAAATAGCCTTGCACGACGCCGGCGTCGACGACACGGCGGGGCTGCGTGCGCACGCCTTCGTCGTCGAACGGCGCGCTGCCGCGGCCCTTCGGCTGGTGCGGGTCTTCGTCGAGGTCGACGTGGTCGGCGAACACGCGCTCGCCGAGCGAACCGTCGAGGAAGGTCGCCTTGCGGTACAGCGCTCCGCCCGACGTCGCCTGGACGAACGCGCCGACGAGGCCGGCTGCGACCGGAGCCTCGAACAGCACCGGCACGTCGCCGGTCGGCACGCGGCGCGAGCCGAGACGCGCCAGCGCGCGCTCGGCGGCGTAGCGGCCGACGGCTTCGGGTGCCGCCAAGTCGCCCGGGTCGCGCGTCGACGTGTACCACGCGTCGCGCTGCATCGCGCGGCCCTTGCCGGCGATCGGCGCCACCGAAAGGTAGTGGCGCGAACTGGCGTAACCGCCGCGAAAGCCGCGTGAGTTGCCGGCCCAGAAGTGCACCTGCTGCGCCGACACGCCGGCGCCTTCGCAGTTGGCGATGCGGCGGTCGACGCCGAGCGCCGCGGCCTCGCAACGCTCAGCGAGCTCGGCCGCGGCGGCAGCGTCGATCGTCCACGGATGGAACAGGTCGAGGTCGCGGCCGACGTCGGCGGGGCCGGCGAGGTCGGCGGCGTCGGGCAGCCCTGCGGCCGGGTCTTCGGCGGTGTAGCGCGCGATGTCGTACGCCGCCTGCACGGTGCGCTGCAGCGCTGCCGCCGAGAAGTCCGACGTGCTGGCGTTGCCGCGCCGCTGGCCGAGGTAGACGCTGACGCCGAGCGACTTGTCACGGTTGCGCTCGACGTTTTCGAGCGCGCCCAGGCGCACGCTGACCGACAGACCGACGCCTTCGCTGACCTCGGCGCCGGCGTCGCTGGCGCCCAGGCGCCGCGCCAGCGCCAACGCGTCTTCGACGATCTGCTGGAAGCGCTCGCGCGGATAGGCGAAACCTTCGGCGGCGGCGGGTTTGCGGCGAGCGGCGGGGGTCGTCGACAACGGTGCGATGCAACGTGAAAGGCCGCACTTATCATAGCCGCCGCCTTTTCGCCGCCCCCGGACCGAACCGCCGCCCATGCCCCGCCGCGCCGCGCCGCACCGCGGCATCGACACGCCGATCGCCGACGCTGCCGACGGCGCCGACACCGGCAGCGAAAGAAGCAAAACCGCCGCCAAGGCGCACGCCAAGTCGCTGCAGTCGCTCGGCGGCGAGCTCGCGGCGCTACCCGAAGCACAGCTTGCCGCGGTGCCGATGCCCGACGCGCTGCGCGGAGCGATCACCGAACTGCGGCGCACGCCGAGCTTCGAAGGCCGCCGCCGGCAGCTGCAGTACGTCGGCAAGCTGATGCGCTCGGCCGACGAAGCCGCGCTGCGCGAGGCCGTCGCCGCGGCCACGCTCGGCAGCGCGCGGCAGACGCTCGAGCTGCACGAACTCGAACGCTGGCGCGCCGAGCTGATCGCCGACGACGCCGCGCTCGGTCGGTGGCTCGCTGCGCATCCGCAAACCGACGCCCAGCAGCTCGGCAGCCTCGTGCGCGCGGCGCGGCGCGACGCCGCCGGGCTGGCCGTCGACGCGCGCCAGCCGAAGAGCTTTCGCGCGCTGTTCGCGTTTCTGAAGCCGTTGTTGCAGGCCGCATGACCGACGCGACCTCCGGCCTCGACACGGTGCGCATCGGCGTCGTGTCGATCAGCGACCGTGCGTCCAGCGGCGTCTACGCCGACGAAGGCATCCCGGCGCTGCAGCGCTGGCTCGGCCGCGCGCTGCGCAACCCGATCGACTGGCAGCCGCGGCTGATCGCCGACGAGCGCGACGTCATCGAAGCCACGCTCGTCGAGCTCGTCGACACCGTCGGCTGCGCGCTGGTGCTGACCACCGGCGGCACCGGACCGGCGCCGCGCGACGTCACGCCCGAGGCGACGCTGGCCGTCGCCGACAAGGTGCTGCCGGGGTTCGGCGAGCAGATGCGGCAGATCTCGCTGGCCTTCGTGCCGACGGCGATCCTGTCGCGCCAAGTCGCGGTCGTTCGCGGTCGCTGTCTCGTCGTCAACCTGCCGGGGCAGCCGAAGGCGATCGCAGAGACGCTAACCGGGCTGCCCGACGCGTCGCCGCCGCGGCCCGGGATCTTCGCCGCGGTGCCGTACTGCGTCGACCTGATCGGCGGCCCCTACCTCGTCACCGACGCCACGGTCTGCGCGGCGTTCCGACCGAAGTCGGCGCAGCGAACCGCGCCTACTTGACGAGCCGGTTCAGCTCGGCGGCGTCGAAGGTCTCGACGCGGTTGGCGTCGGCCGGCACGCAGCCGTCGATCGGCAGCTCGCGCGACCGCGCCGACAGCTTCTCGATCGCCTGCCACAGCAGCGCGATCTGGTGCTCGTGGCCGGCGGCGTTGTCGATCAGCCCCTTCATCGCCTGCGACACCGGGTCGTCGCCCTGCGTCACGCCGTAGGCCGAGAAGCCCATCTTCGCGGCGACCGCCTCGCGCATCGCGTCGACGCTGGCTTCGATGACGCGCGCCGGGTTGCCGACCGCGGTGGCGCCCGGCGGCACCGCCTTGACGACGACCGCCCCGCTGCCGATGCGCGCGCCGTCGCCGACGGTGAAGCCGCCGAGCACCTGCGCGTTGGCGCCGACGATCACGCCGCGGCCCAGCGTCGGATGCCGCTTGGCGTCCTTCGCGAGCGACGTGCCGCCGAGCGTCACCCCCTGATAGATCGTGCAGTCGTCGCCGATCACCGCGGTCTCGCCGATGACGACGCCCATGCCATGGTCGATGAACACGCGCCGACCGATGCGCGCGCCGGGGTGGATCTCGACGCCGGTGAAGAAGCGGCCGAGCTGCGACGTCATCCGCGCCAGCCAGTACCGGCGACGGCGGTAGAACCAGTGCGCCGGGCGGTGCCAGACGAGCGCCTGCAGCCCCGGGTAGCAGGTCAGCACCTCCCACGCCGACCGCGCCGCGGGGTCGCGCTCGAGGATGCATTGCACGCTTTCGCGCAGACGATCGAACATCGCAGCGAGTGTAGTCAGCGCCGCCTGTCGTCGCCGCGCGGCGCCGCGGTCGCAGCGTGCCGCACGCGTCGCGCCGTGCGGTGCGGCGCGTCCGCGGTCGCGTGCACCGCTTCATCGACCGCGCGCGCGATGCCGCGCAGGATCTGCACCTCCTCGCGCGTCAGCGCCGCGCGGTTGGCCAGCCGGCGCAACCGCGCCATCAGCTTGCGCGGCGCGGCCGGGTCGAGGAAGCCGATCGCTTCGAGCACGTCGCGCCAGTGGGCGAGCAGCGCGGCGACCGCTGCCCCGTCGGCGAGCTCGGCGTCGACGGTGCGCGCGACGACCGGCCAGCCGCCGAGCGCGGTGCGCCACTCGTAGGCGATCAGCTGCACCGCTTGCGCAAGGTTCAGCGAGCCGTAGTCGGGCGCGGTCGGGATCGACACGCAGGCATGGCAGCGGCGCACGTCGTCGTTGACCAGCCCGGTGCGCTCGGGGCCGAAGACGAAGGCGACGCGGCCGCGGCCGGCGGCCAACGTCGCGAAGTGGTCGCGCGGCGCATGCGTCGGCGGGCCGAAGTCGCGCGGCGTCATCGCCGTCGCGCACGCGCAGTGCACGCCGTCGAGCGCTTCGTCGAGCGTCGCGACGACGCGGCCCGCGGCGAGTACGTCGGCGGCGCTGCTCGCCATCGCGAGCGCCTGCGGATGCGCGAGGACGTCGGCGTGGAGCGGCGCGACGAGGACGAGGTCGGCGAAGCCCATCACCTTGATCGCCCGCGCCGCAGCGCCGACGTTACCGGGGTGGCTGGCGCCGACGAGGACGAAGCGCGTCGGGTCGCGCCGATCGGCGTCGGTACGGTCGGCGGGGTCCGGGCGAGGGGCGCCGTGGCCGCCGTCGCCGCCGTGGCCGCCGTCGTCGCGCCGGGCGCGGTCACCGCCTTCGTCCCCGCCGCGGACGCGATCGTCGCCGCCGGTCCCGTCGAGCCCCGCCGTTAGACTGCGTCCGCCCATCGCGGCGATTGTCGTCGCACGCTCTTTGCCACCGCCGCCGTCCGCGCCGCTGCCTTCCGCTGTCGATCCCGCCCGTCCATGTCGCAAGCGCTTCACCCGATGCTCAACATCGCCGTCAAGGCCGCGCGCGCGGCCGGGGCGATCATCAACCGCGCGGCGCACGACGTCGACGTGCTGAAGGTCGGCGTAAAGGGGCCGAACGACTTCGTCTCCGAAGTCGACCGCGCCGCCGAAGAAGCGATCATCCGCACGCTGCTCGACGCCTACCCCGGCCACGGCATCCTCGCCGAAGAATCGGGGCAGCGCCACGGCGCGCGCGACAGCGAGTACGTCTGGATCGTCGACCCGCTCGACGGCACGACCAACTTCCTGCACGGATTCCCGGTGTACGCGGTGTCGATCGCGCTGGCGTTCCGCGGCGTCGTGCAACAAGCCGTCGTCTACGACCCGACGCGCAACGACCTGTTCTACGCGAGCAAGGGCCGCGGCGCGTTCTGCAACGACCGCCGCCTGCGCGTCAGCAAGCGCACGCGTATCGGCGACGCGCTGATCGGCACCGGGTTCCCGTTCCGCCGCGGCGACGACCTACAGCGCTATCTGAAGATGTTCGCTGAGGTGATGCAGGCCTGCGCCGGGCTGCGCCGCCCCGGCGCCGCTGCGCTCGACCTGTGCTATGTCGCCGCCGGCTGGTACGACGGCTTTTTCGAGACCGGGCTCAACCCGTGGGACGCCGCCGCCGGATCGCTGCTGATCACCGAGGCCGGCGGGCTCGTCGGCAATTTCACCGGCGACGCGGACTGCTTGTACGAGCGCGAGCTCGTCGCCGGCAACCCGAAGGTCTACGGCCAGCTCGTGAAGATCCTCGCCCCGTACAGCCGCGTCGCGCGACCGGCAGCCGACGTGTCGGTCGACGCGGTCGACGCGCACGACGAGACTCGCCGTGGCGACGGGGAGCGCCACCGATGAGCCCCGACGTGCGCACGATCGACGCCGTCTGGCCCGGCAAGCCCGGGCCGCGCGGCGCCAACTGGGACGGGCTCGGCGTCAACTTTGCGCTGTTCTCCGAGCATGCGACGAAGGTCGAGCTGTGCCTGTTCGACGTCACCGGGCGGCACGAGGTCAAGCGGCTCGAACTGCGCGAACGCACCGACCACGTGTTCCACGGCTATCTGCCGCAGGTGCGCCCGGGCCAGCTGTACGGCTGGCGCGTCCACGGTCCCTACGACCCGGCCAACGGCCACCGCTTCAACCCGAACAAGCTGCTGCTCGACCCGTATGCCAAAAGCATCGTCGGCCAGCCGCGGTGGCACGACGCGTTGTTCGGCTACAAGGTCGGACACGCCGACGCCGACCTGACGTTCGACAAGCGCGACAGCGCCGGCTACATGCCTCGCTGCAAGGTCGTCGAATCGGCGTTCAGCTGGGGCGACGACCGCCGGCCGAACGTGCCGTGGCACGAGACGGTGATCTACGAGGCGCACGTTCGCGGCTTCACGATGCGCCACCCCGACGTCCCCGAGGCGCTGCGCGGCACCTACGCCGGGCTGAGCTGCGCACCGGTGATCGACTACCTCAAGCGGCTCGGCGTGACGACGGTCGAACTGATGCCGGTGCACGCCTTTCTCGACGACCGCCACCTCGTCGAACGCGGGCTGCGCAACTACTGGGGCTACAACACGGTCGGCTTCTTCGCGCCCGAGCACCGCTACAGCGCGTCGGGCAAGATCTCCGAGTTCAAGACGATGGTGCGCACGCTGCACGACGTGGGCATCGAGGTGATCCTCGACGTCGTCTACAACCACACCGCGGAAGGCAACGAGCGCGGGCCGACGATGTCGTTCCGCGGCATCGACAACGCGTCGTACTACCGCCTCGTTCCCGAGTCGCCGCGCCACTACCAGGACTTCACCGGCTGCGGCAACACGCTGAACATGCAGCACCCGCGCGTGCTGCAGCTGCTGATGGACTCGCTGCGCTACTGGGTCACCGAGATGCACGTCGACGGCTTCCGCTTCGACCTCGCGTCGGCGCTGGCGCGCGAGCTGTTCGAGGTCGACCGGCTCAGCGCGTTCTTCGACGTGCTGCGCCAGGACCCGGTGCTGTCGCAGGTCAAGCTGATCGCCGAGCCGTGGGACCTGGGCTCGGGCGGCTACCAGGTCGGCAACTTCCCGGTCGGCTGGGCCGAGTGGAACGACAAGTACCGCGACACGATGCGCGCCTACTGGAAGGGCGACGGCGGACTGATCGGCGAGTTTGCGCAGCGCCTCACGGGGTCGAGCGACCTCTACAACCGCAGCAGCCGCAAGCCGTACGCGAGCATCAACTTCGTCGCCGCGCACGACGGCTTCACGCTCGCCGACGTCGTGGCCTACAACGACAAGCACAACGAGGCCAACGGCGAGGACAACCGCGACGGCCACAGCCACAACCTGTCTTGGAACCACGGCGTCGAAGGGCCGACGATCGACCCCGAGATCGTCGCGCTGCGCGCACGCCAGCAACGCAACTTCGTCGCCACGCTGCTGCTGTCGCAGGGCGTGCCGATGCTGCTCGCCGGCGACGAGTTCGGCCGCACGCAGCAAGGCAACAACAACGCCTATTGCCAGGACAACGAGATCGGCTGGATCGACTGGTCGACGCCGGCGGCGGCCGGCGGCAAGGGATCGCTGCTCGCGTTCACGCGGCGGATGATCGAGCTGCGCGCGGCGCACCCGGTGTTCCGCCGGCGCGACTTCTTCCAGGGACGGCCGCTGCACGGCTCGCAGATCCGCGACATCGTCTGGCTGCAGCCCGACGGCAGCGAGATGAGCGACGAAGTCTGGGGTCAGGACCACGCACGCGCGCTCGCGGTGTTCCTGTCGGGCGAAGCGCTCGGCGAGCGCGACGGCCGCGGCCGTCCGGTCGTCGACGACAACTTCGTGCTGCTGTTCAACGCGTCGGCCGACGGCGTCGTGTTCTGCCTGCCGTCGAACCTCGGCCTCGGCCCCGGAACGCTGCTGGTCGACACGTCGCGCGGCGACGACGCGCTCGCCGACGCGCCGGTCGACCCGAAGCAGTCGATCACGCTGGCCGGCCGGTCGCTCGCGCTGATCCACTTCGAGCGCAAGGCGGCGCCGTGAACCACGTCCACCGGATGCCGTTCGGCGTGCAGCGCGACGCCGCCGGCGCGACGCGCTTCCGGCTGTGGGCGCCGAGCGCGGCCGACGTCGCGCTGCAGCTCGACGGCGCACTGCGGCCGCTGCAGCGGCGCGACGGCGGCTGGTACGAGGCGGCGGTCGACGGCGTCGCGGTCGGCGCACGCTATGCCTACCGCATCGACGGCGGCCTCGTCGTTCCCGACCCGGCGTCGCGCCGCAACCCCGACGGCGTTCACGGCGCCAGCGAGGTCACCGACCCGGAGGCCTTCGACTGGCCCGACGACGGCTGGCGCGGCCGGCCGTGGCACGAGGCGGTGGTCTACGAACTGCACGTCGGCTGCTTCACGCCGGCCGGCACGTTCGTCGCGGCGATCGACCGGCTCGACGACCTGGCCGCGCTCGGCGTCACCGCGATCGAGCTGATGCCGGTGGCCGACTTCGCCGGGCGGCGCGGCTGGGGCTACGACGGCGTGCTGCCGTTCGCGCCGCACGCCGCGTACGGCACGCCCGACGACCTGAAGCGCTTCGTGGCCGCGGCGCACGCGCGCGGGCTGATGGTGCTGCTCGACGTCGTCTACAACCACTTCGGCCCCGACGGCAACTACCTGCACGCCTACGCCGCGCCGTTCTTCGACGAGTCGAAGCACACGCCGTGGGGCGCGGCGATCAACTTCGACGGCCCCGGCAGCGACGTCGTGCGCCGCTTCTTCATCGACAACGCACGGTACTGGGTCGACGAGTTCCGCTTCGACGGGCTGCGCCTGGACGCAGTGCACGCGATGCACGACGCGTCGCCCCGCCACTTCGTCGACGAGCTCGCGCAGGCGCTGCACGACGGCCCCGGGCGCGAGCGCCACGTCCACATCGTGCTCGAAAACGACCGCAACGACGCGCTTCGACTGGCGCGCGACGCCGACGGCGGCGTGCGCCGGGCCACCGCGCAGTGGAACGACGACGTCCACCACGCGATGCACGTCGTCGCGACCGGCGAGGTCGACGGCTACTACGCCGACTACGCCGACCGGCCGCGCCGGCTGCTCGCGCGCGCGCTCGCCGAAGGCTATGCCTACCAGGGCGAGCTGTCGGCGTACCGCGGCGCGGCGCACGGCACGCCGTCGACGGCGCTGCCGCCGCTGGCTTTCGTCAACGCGCTGCAGAACCACGACCAGATCGGCAACCGCGCGTTCGGCGAGCGGATTTCGCACCTCGCCGCGCACTGCGACCACGAGGACGCGTTGCGCGCGCTGCTGGCGTGCCTGTTGCTGTCGCCGGCGGTGCCGATGCTGTTCATGGGCGAGGAGTGGGCGGCGTCGACGCCGTTCCTGTACTTCTGCGACTTCGAAGGCGACCTCGCGCGCGCGGTCACCGACGGCCGGCGCAACGAGTTCGGCCGCTTCGCGCGCTTCTCCGACCCGTCGGTGCGGGCACGCATCCCCGACCC
Organism: uncultured Burkholderiales bacterium; assembly: GCA_965365495.1. Classification (GTDB taxonomy): domain Bacteria; phylum Pseudomonadota; class Gammaproteobacteria; order Burkholderiales; family Burkholderiaceae_C; genus Rubrivivax. The sequence continues at coordinate 13,418 of CBDUBX010000006.1, read as the reverse complement.
GAACGACGTCACGACCTTCGAGCGCAGCAAGCTGCGCTGGGACGAACGCACCGACCCGGCGCACGCGCCGTGGCTGGCGCTCGTCGCGCGGCTGTTGCGCACGCGCCGCGACCGGCTCGGCCCGTGGCTCGAAGGTGTCGCCAGCGGGCGCTGCACCGTCGACGGCGAAGCGACGCTGCACGTGCATTGGCCGCTGCGCGTCGCAGACGGCGGGCACGGTCCTCGCGCTGCTCGGGGCGACGCGACGCTGCACCTGCTCGCGCACCTCGCCGACGCGCCGACGGCGGTCGCGGCGCTGCCGCCGGGCGACGTCGTCTACGAGAGCCACCCGGGCCGTGCGACGTCGGCGTGCGCACCATGGTCGGTGCGTGTCTCGCTCGACGCCGGCCGGTGACGCAGGCGCCGCACCGTGCGGTGATCCCGCGCGCCACCTACCGCGTGCAGTTGCACGCGGGGTTCCGCTTCGCCGACGCCGCGGCGATCGTGCCCTACCTCGCCGACCTCGGCATCAGCCACCTCTACTGCAGCCCGTTCCTGCGCGCGCGTGCCGGCAGCCTGCACGGCTACGACGTCGTCGACCACGCGCAGCTGAACCCCGAGATCGGCAGCCGCGACGACCTCGACGCGCTGGTCGCGACGCTGCGCCGCCACGGCATGGGGATGCTCGTCGACCTGGTGCCGAACCACATGGGCGTGCTCGGCGGCGACAACGCGTGGTGGCTCGACGTGCTCGAGAACGGCCGCTCGTCGGCGTTCGCCGGTCACTTCGACATCGACTGGCACGCCGCCGACCCGCTGCTGACGGGGCGCGTGCTGCTGCCGCTGCTCGGCGACCAGTACGGCGTCGTCCTCGAACGCGGCGAACTGCAGTTGCGCTTCGACGCCGCGAACGGCCGCTACACGCTCGACTACTACGACCACCGGCTGCCGATCGACCCGTCGAGCTACGCCGCGCTGCTGCGCGACGTGCGCGCCGCGCTGCCGGTGTCGACCGGCGCGATCGACGCCTTCGACGCGCTGCTCGCCGCGTTCGACGCGCTGCCACCGCGCGACGCCGACGACGCCGCGGCCGTCGCGCAGCGGCGCAGCGACAAGACCGCGCTGAAGCAGCGGCTGGCGCGGCTCGTCGCCGCCGAGCCGGCGCTCGGCGACGCGATCGCCGCGCAGGTGCGGCGGCTCAACGGCGACACCGCCGACCGCGCGAGCTTCGACGCGCTCGACGCGCTGATCGCTGCGCAGCCCTACGTGCTCGCGCACTGGCGCGTCGCGTCCGACCAGATCAACTACCGTCGCTTCTTCGACATCAACGAGCTGGCGGCGCTGCGGATGGAAGACCCTGCGGTCTTCGACGCGACGCACCGGCTGATCCTCGAGCTCGTCGCCGCCGGCGCGGTCGACGGGCTGCGTATCGACCACCCCGACGGGCTGGCCGACCCAGCCGGCTACTTCGCCCGGCTGCAGCGCGCTTGCGCCGCGGCGCTCGGCGTCGATGCGGCCCGCGGCAGCGACGCCACGGCCGATCCGCGCGCGATCTACCTCGTCATCGAGAAGATCGTCGCGCCGCACGAGAAGGTGCCGGCCGACTGGCCGGTGCACGGCACCACCGGCTACCGTTTCGCCAACGTCGCCAACGGCCTGTTCGTCGACGGCCGCGCGAAGGCACGGCTCGACCGCGCGTGGCGCGCCTTCGTCGGCGACGAGGCCGAGACCTTCGACGAGCTCGCGTGGCGTTGCAAGCAAGAGGTGATGGCCGGCACTCTCGCCGGCGAGCTGACGGTGCTCGCGACTGCGCTGCGCCGGCTGGCGCTGGCCGACCGGCGCACGCGCGACTTCACGACGGCGACGCTGCGCACCGCGCTTGCCGACGTGGTCGCCGCGTTTCCGGTGTACCGCAGCTACGTCGTCGACGAAGCGCCGAGCGCGCAGGACCGCCGCGTCATCGACTGGGCAGTCGGCGTCGCGCGGCGGCGCAGCACGTCGGCCGACGCCAGCGTGTTCGACTTCGTCCACCGCGTGCTGCTCGGCGAGCCGCTCGCCGGCGCCCCCGCCGGCCTCGCCAACGGCTACCGCGCGTTCGCGCGCCGGCTGCAGCAGTACACGTCGCCGGTGGCCGCCAAGGGCATCGAGGACACCGCGCTGTACCGCCACCAGCGCCTGGTATCGGTCAACGACGTCGGCGGCGAGCCCGACGACGTCGGCTACTCGGTCGCCGCGTTCCACACCGCCAGCCGCGACCGCGCCGAACGCTGGCCGCACACGATGCTCGCGACGTCGACGCACGACGCCAAGCGCAGCGAGGACACGCGCGCGCGCATCGACGTGATCAGCGAGATGCCGGCGGCGTGGCGGCTCACCGTGCGCCGCTTCGCGCGGCTGAACCGCCGCCACCAGTCGACGGTCGCCGGCGCGCGCGCACCGACGCGCAACGACGAATACCTGCTGTATCAGACGCTGGTCGGCACTCTGCCGATCGGCCCGCTCGACGACGCCGCGCTCGCGGCCTACACCGCGCGCATCGACGCGGCGATGCTGAAGTCGGCGCGCGAGGCCAAGCTCGTCACGAGCTGGGTCAACCCGAACGCCGACTACGAGGCGGCGCTGTCGCGCTTCGTCCGCGCGGTGCTCGAGCGGCGGCCGAGCAACCTGTTCCTGCGCAGCCTCGTCGACGACGTCGCGCCGCTGTTCGCGTGGTACGGCGCGCTGAACAGCACGTCGCTGGCGGCGATCAAGTGCCTGTCACCGGGCGTGCCCGACTTCTATCAGGGGCACGCGGCGATCGAGACGACGCTGATGGACCCCGACAACCGCGGCGTCGTCGACCGCGACCGGCGCGCCGCGCTGTTGCGCGCCGCGCAGGCCGCCGCCGCGGTCGACGACGGCGACGCGCGCGCCGCCGAGCTGCGCGTGCTGCTCGACCTCGCCGCCGACGGCGAAGCCAAGTTCCGCGTCACCTGGGCCGGGCTGCAGCTGCGCCGCCGCGCCGCCGACTGGATCGCCGGCGCCGACTACGTGCCGTTAGCGGTGCACGGCGCGCGCGCCGACCACGTCGTCGCCTACGCGCGGCGCAGCGGGCCGCGCTGCCTCGTCGTCGTCGCGCCGCGGCTGTTCGCGTCGCTCGGGTTGGGAGTCGGACAGGCGCCGGTCGGCGACATCTGGGGCGACACCGTCGTCGCACTGCCCGGCGGCGACGGCGGCATCGCTGACGAAGGTGCGGTGATGCGCGACGCGATCGGCGGCCGCCGCCACCGCGCCGGTGGCGCCGGCCTGGCGGTCGCCGACGTGCTACGCGACTTCGCGTGGGCGCTGCTCGAGGTCGAATCGACCGCGTCGCCTTAGCCGACGCCGGGGCACCGTCGCAACGTCCGACGGCGCGCCGGCACCGGCGCCGACGCGCGCCGCGTATCGCAGCGGCGCAGAATCCAAGCCCGCACGCTGCAGGAGCGCCCCATGACCCACCCGATCATCTCGTCCGAGAAGGTCGTCGGCACCGCGGTCTACAACGACCGCGGCGACAAGCTCGGGTCGATCGACGACATCATGATCGACAAGCTGAGCGGCCAGGTCCGCTATGCGGTGCTCGAGTTCGGCGGCTTCCTCGGCGTCGGCACCGACCGCTACCCGCTGCCGTGGTCGACGCTGAAGTACGACACCCGGCACGACGGCTACGTGATCGCGCTGACGAAGGAGCAGCTCGAAGGCGGGCCGAAGTACCCGCACGCCGAGCGCAAGGCCGGCTGGGACGACGACTACGGCCGCCACGTCAGCGGCTACTACGGCGTCGCATACTGACCCCGGGCCGCGGCCGCGCGTCAGACGATTCGCTGGCGCTGCGTACCGAGCACGCCGCCGTCGAGCGTGACGACGTCGCCGCGCTGCAGGTAGCGCGGCGGCTTCATGCCGTAGCCGACGCCTTCGGGCGTGCCGGTGACGATCACGTCGCCGGGCAACAGCGTCATGAAGCGGCTCAGGTGGGCGACGATCTCGGCGACGCCGAACACCATGTCGGCGGTGCTGCTGCGCTGCCGCGGCTCGCCGTTGACGTCGAGCGCCAGCGGCAGCGACTGCGGGTCGGCCACTTCGTCGGCGGTGACGAGCCACGGGCCGATCGGGCCGAATCCGTCGAAGCTCTTGCCCTTGACCCACTGGCCGCTGCGCTTCATCTGCCAGTCGCGCTCGGACAGATCGTTGGCCAGGCAATAGCCGGCGACGTGACGCAGCGCGTCGGCGACGTCCACGTCGCGGGCGCGGCTGCCGACGACGACGCCGAGCTCGATTTCGTAGTCGACGGCGGCGCAACCCGCCGGGTGGACGACGTCGTCGTTCGGCCCGGCCAGCGCGCCGAGCGCCTTGTTGAAGACGATCGGCTCGGCCGGCAGGTCGATGCCCGACTCGGCCGCGTGGCGGCGGTAGTTCAGGCCGATCGCGACGAACTGGCGCACACCTGCGACCGGCACGCCCAGGCGCGCGCCGTCGGCCACGCGCGGCAGCTGCGCGAGGTCGATCGCCGCGAGCGCGGCGAGCTTGTCGGGCGCGAGCCATTCGGGCGTGACGTCGGCGACGAGCAGCGACAGGTCGCGCAACGCGCCGTCGCGGTCGACCGCGCCGGCGCGTTCGTGGCCCAGGGGGCCGTGGCGGAAGAGCTTCATCGCAGTGGCACTCCGGTCGGGCGGACGGCCGACGATAGTCGCGGCGGTCGGCGGAACGCCAGGTCCGCGTGTCGACGGTCGGGGCGCCGAGAAAGCCATGGCATACCGAGGCATGCGCCTTGCTGCCCGCGGCCATGGCGCGCGGCGGCAACGTACGCATCGGCATCTCGGGTTGGCGCTATGCGCCGTGGCGCGGCGCGTTCTACCCGAGCGAGCTGACGCAGCGCGACGAGCTCGCGTTCGCGTCGCGAATGCTGTCGACGATCGAGATCAACGGCTCGTTCTATTCGCTGCAATCGGCAGCGTCGTGGCGCGCTTGGCACGATGCGACGCCCGACGGCTTCGTCTTCGCGGTCAAGGGGCCGCGCTACGTCACCCACCTGCGCCGGCTGCGCGACGTCGACACGCCGCTGGCCAACTTCTTCGCGTCGGGGTTGCTGGCGCTCGGCGCCAAGCTCGGTCCGCTGCTGTGGCAGTTTCCGCCGAACTTCGCGTTCGACGCCGGGCGTTTCGACGCGTTCCTCGCGCAGCTGCCGCGCGACACGCAAGCCGCCGCAGCGCTGGCGCGGCGCCACGACGCGCGGATCGTCCGCGACGCCGTCGTCGACGCGAGCGTCGCGCAGCCGCTGCGGCATGCGGTCGAGATCCGCCACCCGAGCTTCGTCGATCCGGCGTTCGTCGCGCTGCTGCGCCGCCACGGCGTCGCGCTCGTCGTCGCCGACACGGCCGGCCGCTGGCCGCTGCTCGAAGACGCGACCGCCGATTTCGTCTACGTGCGGCTGCACGGCGACGAGGAGCTGTACGCCAGCGGCTACGAAAGCGCGGCACTCGACGCGTGGGCGGCGAAGATCGACGCCTGGCGCCGCGGCGGCACACCGGCCGACGCGCGGCTGGCCGCGCCCGACGATGCGCCGCTGCGGCGCGCGCCGCGCGACGTCTACGTGTACTTCGACAACGACGTCAAAGTACATGCGCCGTACGACGCGGCGCACCTGTCGCAGCGGCTCGGCGTGGCGACCGGGCTCGACGCCGACGGCCGCTTCGCGCTGCCGGCCGCCATGGCAGCGCGGGCGAAGCGCAAGCGCGGCGCGCCGGGGACAGCGGTCGTCTCGACCGACGACCTGCGCACGCGCGACGCGTGGCCGGCGGTGAAGTCGGCGCGCGCGAAACGCGGCCCTTGAGCGTCGCGCTTTGCGCGCCGCCACCGGTCGAAGCGCTGCGAGCGGTGCCGTCAGGCAGCGGCCGTGCGCCGGACCTGCGCCGACGAGCGCACCGCTACGATCGGCGCCCGCCGCGCGATCCGCACCGCCGCCCACCGCCCGCCGCCCTTCCGCCTTGTCACCGCGCGCCGACTTCGCCGACCACACGCCGATGATGGCGCAGTACCTGCGCCTGAAGGCCGGGCATCCGGACACGCTGGTGTTCTATCGGATGGGCGACTTCTACGAGCTGTTCTTCGACGACGCGCGCACCGCGCACCGGCTGCTCGGGATCACGCTGACGACGCGCGGCGCCAGCGCCGGCGAACCGGTGGTGATGGCCGGCGTGCCGGTGCACTCGATGGAAAGCTATCTCGCGCGGTTGGTCAAGGCCGGCGAGTCGGTGGCGATCGTCGAGCAGTTCGGCGACGGCGGCGGCGCGAACGCCGCCAACGCGGGCAGCGCGGCCAAGGCGCCGATCGAGCGCCGCGTCGTCCGCGTCGTCACGCCGGGCACACTGACCGACGCGGCGCTGATGCACGAGCGCGCCGACGCGCGACTGCTCGCGCTGCAGCGCCGGCGCGACCGCTGCGGGCTGGCGTGGCTGTCGCTGGCCGGCGGGGGCATCGGCCTGGCCGAGTGCCGCGCCGACGAGCTGCCGACGTGGCTCGCGCGGCTCGCGCCGGCGGAGACGCTGCTGCCCGACGCCGACGCGCTGCCGGCGGCGCTGCGCGCCGACGCCGGCGCGGTCACGGTGCGGCCGGCGTGGCAGTTCGACGCCGCGCTCGGCACGCGCAAGCTGTGCGAGCAGTTGCAGGCGGCGTCGCTCGCCGCTTGGGACGCCACCGACCTCGCCTTGGCGCAGGCCGCGGCTGCGGCGCTGCTCGCCTACGCCGAGCACACGCAAGGCCGCGCGCTCGACCACGTTCGCTCGCTGGTCGTCGAACGCGCCGACGAGTGGCTGACGCTGCCGCCGTCGACGCTGCGCAACCTCGAGCTCGTACGCACGCTGCGTGGCGACGCGGCGCCGACGCTGCTGTCGCTGCTCGACACCTGCGCAACCGGCATGGGCAGCCGCCTGCTGCGCCATTGGCTGACGCACGCGCCGCGCGACCGCGCCGTCGCCACCGCGCGGCTCGACGCGATCGCGCGGCTCGACGAAGCGCCGCGCGCCGCGCTGCGCGCGGCGCTGCGCGGCGTCGGCGACGTCGAGCGCATCGGCGCGCGGATCGCGCTGGCACAGGCGCGGCCGCGCGAGCTCGTCGCGCTGCGGTCGACGCTCGCGGCGCTGCCCACGCTGCAAGCGGCGCTTCCCCGCGGTGCGTCGCTGCTCGACGCCGCACACGACGCGCTCGACGTCGACGCCGCGGTGGGACGCGCTCTGGAAGCGATCGCCGCCGAGCCGGCGGCGCAGCTGCGCGAAGGCGGTGTCATCGCCGCCGGCCACGACGCCGAGCTCGACGCGCTGCGCGACGCGCGCGACGGCGGCGGTGCGTTCCTGCTGGCGCTCGAGGCGCGAGAGCGCGAACGCACCGGCATCGCCGGCCTGCGCGTGCTGTTCAACAAGGCGAGCGGCTATGCGATCGAAGTCGGCAGCGCACACGCCGCCAAGGTGCCGGCCGACTGGCGCCGGCGCCAGACACTGAAGAACGCCGAGCGCTACACCACGCCCGAGCTGCAGCGTCACGAGGCGCAGGCGCTGTCGGCGGCCGACCGCGCGCTGGCGCTCGAGAAGTCGCTGTACGAGCGGCTGCTCGACGCGCTGCGGCCGCACGTGCCGGCGATGCAGGCGGCGGCGCGCGCGCTCGCCACCGTCGACGTGCTCGCCACGCTGGCCGAGCGCGCGGCGACGCTCGACTGGTGCCGCCCCGACTTCGTCGCCTACCCGTGCATCGAGATCGACGCCGGTCGCCACCCGGTGGTGCAGGCACGGCTGGCCGAAACCACCGGCGCCGAGTTCATCGCCAACCCGTGCCGCCTCGACGCGAACACGCGGATGGCGGTGATCACCGGGCCGAACATGGGCGGCAAGAGCACGTTCATGCGCCAGGTCGCGCTGATCGTGCTGCTGGCGTCCATCGGGTCGTGCGTGCCGGCGCGCGCCTGCCGGCTCGGGCCGATCGACGCGATCCACACGCGCATCGGCGCGGCCGACGACGTGGCCAACGCGCAAAGCACGTTCATGGTCGAGATGACCGAGGCCGCGGCGATCGTCCATCGCGCCACCGATTGCAGCCTGGTGCTGATGGACGAGGTCGGCCGCGGCACGAGTACCTTCGACGGGCTGGCGCTGGCCGGCGCGATCGCGTCGCAGTTGCACGACCGCAACCGCGCATTCACGCTGTTCGCGACGCACTACTTCGAGCTGACCGCGTTCGCGCGCGACCACAAGGGCGCGATCAACCTGCACGTCGGCGCGGTCGACGACGGCGCCGACGTCGTGTTCCTGCACCAGATCGAGCCCGGCCCGGCGAGCCGCAGCTTCGGCGTGCAGGTCGCGCGGCTCGCGGGCATGCCGCCGACGGTGATCCGCCAGGCTCGGGCGACGCTGCAGGCGCTCGAGGCGCAGGCGGCGCGCGACGAGCCGCAGGTCGACCTGTTCGCGGCCGCGACGCACAGCGTGGCCGACGCCCCAGAGACCGCCGGGCCTGCCGCGCCGTCGGCGGTCGAGCAGGCGCTGGCGGCGATCGACCCCGACCGGCTGACGCCGCGCGAGGCGCTCGACGCGCTGTATCGGCTGAAGGACGCCGCGCGCGGCGCCGACGACACGCTGCCTCACTAGCCGCTGCGCGCCGCCTGGCGCCGCCGCCTGCCCTGTTACGCTCCGCCGCTTAGCGCACCGCGCGGCCCCGCCCAGCACCATGACGTATTGCGTCGGCATCCGGCTGAACGCCGGGCTCGTCTTCCTGTCCGACTCGCGCACCAACGCCGGTCTCGACGCGGTCAGCACGTTCCGCAAGATGATGATCTACGAGCGTCCCGGCGACCGCTTCATGGTGATGCTGTCGGCCGGCAACCTCAGCATCAGCCAGAGCGTGCGCGAGCTGCTGCAGGCCGAACGGCTCGACAACGGCGACGCGCCGCCGCTGACGATCTGGAACGCGACCAGCCTGTTCGACGCCGCGCGGGTGCTCGGCGCGACGGTGCGCCGCGTGCACCAGCACGACGGCCCCGCGCTGAAGGCCGGCGGCGTCGAGTTCAACGCGACGATGATCTTCGGCGGCCAGATCCACGGCGAGCCGATGCGGCTGTTCCTCGTCTACGCCGCCGGCAACTTCATCGAAGCGACGCGCGAGACGTGCTTCTTCCAGGCCGGCGAGAGCAAGTACGGCAAGCCGATCCTCGACCGCGTGCTGACGCCGACAACCAGGCTAGACGAGGCGGCCAAGTGCGCACTGGTGTCGATGGACAGCACGATGCAGTCCAACCTCAGCGTCGGCCTGCCGCTCGACCTGCTCGTCTACCGCGAAGGCGCGCTCGCGTCCGACGAGCACGTCTGCATCGACGACCGCAACCCTTACTTCCAGATGCTGCACAGCACCTGGGGACCGCGGCTGCGCGACGTCTTCGAAGGCATCGACGACCCGCGCTGGGACGGCGGCGACGCGATCCACCCGCTGATGGTGGGCAGCTCACGCTACGAGCCGATGCGCAAGGTTTCGGATCCTTCGGGGTTGATCGTCTGAGCACTTGGAAATCGCTGCGCGATTTCCAAGTGGCTTTTCTAGATCGGTGCGACGCGGACCGGCAAGCCGGATCCTCGTCGCAGGGAGGTCGCGCTGCGCGTTGCTGCGCGCGACCTGTTGAAGGGCGGCGGCAGCTTGGTGGCGCGGCTTCGTTGAAGTTCTGATGTCTGCGTCGTCGGTCATCGTCTTCAGCCACGCCAACGGGTTTCCGGCGGGGACGTATCGGGTGTTGTTCGACGTCTGGCGCGACGCCGGGTGGCGCGTTGCGGCGATCGACAAGTTCGGCCACGACCCGGCGTATCCGGTGACCAACAACTGGCCGCGGCTGCGCGACCAGCTCGTCGACTTCGCCGCGCGCGCCGCCGACGGCGCGGCGGTGCACTTCGTCGGCCATTCGCTCGGCGGCTTCCTGAGCCTGCTCGCCGCGTGCCGCGCGCCGAAGCTCGCGGCGTCGGTGGTGATGCTCGACTCGCCGCTCGTCACTGGCTGGCGCGCGCACAGCGTGCACGTCGCCAAGCTCACCGGGCTGATGCCGCGCGTGTCGCCGGGCCGCGTGTCGCGGCGCCGGCGATGGCGGTGGGACGACGCCGACGCCGCGCACCGCCACTTCGCGTCGAAGCGGGTGTTCGCGGCGTGGGATGCGCGCGTGCTGCGCGACTACGTCGACTGCGGCGTCGAGGCCGACCCCGACCCGGCCGCCTCCGGCGGCGTACGCTTGGCGTTCGACCGCGACGTCGAGACACGGCTGTACGACACGCTGCCGCACCACGTCGGCACCGTGCTGCGCACCCACCCGCCGCGCTGCCCGGTGGCGTTCATCGGCGGGCGGCGGTCGGCCGAAGTGCGCCAGGTCGGCCTGGCGGCGACGCGCGCGGCAACGCACGGCCGCATCGTGTGGATCGACGGCAGCCACCTGTTCCCGATGGAACGCCCCGAAGAAACCGCAGCTGCGGTGCTGGGCGAGCTGCGTTGTTGACCGCGCCGATGCAGCTGCGCCGCCGCCGCCCGCGCCGCTGCCGTCGCGCCGGGGCTTCCGCCAGAATCGCCGCATGACCGCCGTGCCGGACGACGCCTTGCTCGCGCGCGCCTTCGACGCCGCGCCGCACGGCGCCGCGGTCGTCGCCGCCGACGGCCGCATCGTCGCCGCCAATGCGGCGCTCGACGCGCTCGTCGGCGCGCGGCCCGGGGCGCTCGTCGGCACCGCGCTCGCCGCGCTGCTGCCCGAGGCGGTAGGCGCCGCCGGCGGGTCGACGCGGCTGCACCGCGCCGACGGCGTCGACGTCGACGTCGAAGTCGTGCTGACGCCGCTCGGCGACGGGCTGCGCCTCGCGTCGGTCGCCGACATCGGCGACCGCGTCGCGCTCGAATGGGCGTTCCGCGACATCTTCGACGCGTCGCCTTACGGCCTGGCGATCGTCGCCGACGACGGCCGCATCGTCCTCGCCAACCGCATCCTCGCCGAAGCGCTCGGCCACACGCCGGCCGGCCTCGCCGGCCAGCCGCTCGACGTGCTGCTGCCCGAGCGCTACCGCCGCGATCACGGCGCGATGATGGCCGGCTACCGCGCCGAAGGCTCGGCGCGGATGATGGGCCGCGGCCGCGACCTCACCGCGCTGCACGCCGACGGCACCGAGGTGCCGGTCGAGATCGGCCTGTCGCGGGTGCGCTGGCAGCGGCAGTGGATGACGCTGGCAGCGATCAGCGACATCAGCGTGCGCAAGCGGCTGGAGCTCGACCTGCGGCAAGCCAATGCCAACCTGCAGGAGTTCACCTACGTCGCGTCGCATGATCTGCGCTCGCCGCTGCGCGGCATCGCCGACCTCGTCGAGTGGATCGAAGCCGACCTCGGCGATTCGCCGCCGCCCGAGGTCGCGAAGAACCTCGGCCGCGTCGGCACCCGCGTCAAGCGGATGGAGCAGCTGATCGACGACCTGCTGAGCTATGCGCGCGCCGGCCGCGCGGCCACCGAATACACGCGCGTCGACGTCGCCGAACTCGTCGCGCGCGTGCTCGAGATCCAGCCGCCGCCGCCCGGCATCGACGTCGCCGTCGACATCGACGTCGCGCCGTTCCTGGCGACGCGAACGCCGCTCGAAACGGCGCTGCGCAACGTCATCGGCAACGCCTTCAAGCACCACGACCGCGACGCCGGCAGCGTGCGCGTCGTCGCGCGCGAGAGCGGCAGCTACTGCGAGATCGCCGTCGTCGACGACGGCCCCGGCGTGCCGGCCGGCGCGCGCGAGCGGATCTTCAAGCTGTTCCAGACGCTGACGCCGCGGGCCGCCGCCGGGGGCTCGGGCATCGGCCTGGCGCTGACCAAGCGCATCGTCGAGGTGCACGGCGGCCGCGTCGAGATCGATTCGCCGGTGGCCGACGGCCGAGGTGCGAAGTTCCGCATCTGGTGGCCCCGATTCCCGCGAAGGACGCGCGATGACGCCTGAAGACCGGCCGCTGAACATCCTGCTCGTCGAAGACGACGACGTCGCCGCCGAATCGGTGATGCGCAGCATGGCCAAGGTCGGCTGCCCGCTGCCGGTAGTCTGGGCCGAGGACGGCGCGGTCGCGCTCGCCGCGCTGCGCGGCGAGGACCCCGAGCGCGTCGTGCCGCGGCCGCGCGTCGTGCTGCTCGACCTGAACATGCCGCGCGTCGACGGCTTCGAGTTCCTGCAGCAGCTCCGTGCCGACCCCGACCTGCACGAAGAGGTCGTGTTCGTGCTGACGACGTCCGACGCCGACAGCGACCGCACCCGCGCCTACCACGAGAACATCGCCGGCTACATGGTCAAGTCGGCGGTCGGGCCGCAGTTCGCCAAGCTCGCGCGGCTGCTGCTCGACTACCGCGCCGCGGTGCGCCTGCCGTGACGCCGACGACTGCGACGACGCCGATGCGCCAGCCCGACGCCGCGCCGCTGCGACTGCTCGTCATCGACGACGACGACGTCGACCGCGAGCGCGTGCGCCGGCTGCTGGCGCGCACGTCGCTGGCGCCCGACGTCGTCGAGGCGGGGTCGGGCGCCGAGGCGCTGCGGCTCGTCGCCGAGCGCGACATCGACTGCATCGTCCTCGACAACCAGCTCGGCGACGCCAGCGGCAGCGAGCTGATCGCCGCGCTGCGCGACGCCGCGCGGACGCCGTGCCCGGTGGTGATGGTCACCGGCGCCGGCAACGAGGCGCTGGCGGTGCAGCTGATGCACGAAGGCGCGGCCGACTACCTGCCGAAGGCCCAGCTCACGGCCGACGCGCTGGCGCGCGCGGTTCGGCGCAGCGTCGAGCACCATCGGATGCAGACGCAGATCGACGCGCTGCACCGCCAGCTCGAGCAGCGTGTCCAGACCCAGGCGCAGACGATCCGCCAGAGCGAGCGCGACCTGCGCGCGCTGATCGACAACACGCCGGCGGTGATGGGCTACTGGGACGCCGGCGAGCGCTGCCGCTTCGGCAACCAGACGCACGGCGAGTGGTTCGGCGCGGCGGTGCGCGACCCGCACGGCATGCTGCTGCGCGACGTGTTCGGCCCGCAGCTGTACGCCGCCGTGCACGACGCGGTGCAGCACGCGCTGGCCGGCATGGCGCAGCAGTTCGAGTGCACCGTCGCGGCGACGCCGCGGTCGGCGCCGCGCCACGCGCAGGTGCAGCTGCGCCCCGACCTCGCCGACGACGGCAGCGTCGCCGGCTTCTGGGCGACGCTGTCCGACGTCACCGCGATCAAGCAGGTGCAGGCGCGCGCCGAGGACCTGCAGCGCTTCTCGGCGGCGGTGATCGAGAACTCGCCGATCGGCATTGCGGTGTTCCGTCCCGACGGCCGCTGCCTGCTCGCCAACACCGCGTTCGTCGCCGCGCTCGGCGAGCCTGCCGAAACGCTGCAGCGCGACGACTTCCGCGCCCGC
>CBDUBX010000005.1:0-33170 GCA_965365495.1 uncultured Burkholderiales bacterium | reverse complement strand
AACGGCCGCTGGCCCGTGACGTGGCCGCCGCCGCCATCGGCTGCGGCCTACACCTGCATCGAATTGATGCCGCGCGACGCGGCGCGCGGCGAGCGCGCGCTGCGCGGGCTGCCGTTCGCGCCGCGCTTCGTCTGCGCCGACATGCGCAGCGCGGCGTTTCCGGGCTGCGACGTCACGGTGATCCTCGACGTGCTGCACTACGTCGACCACTCGGCGCAGAGCGACGTTCTCGCGCGGGTCCACGCGGCGCTGGCGCCGCGCGGGCGGCTGCTGCTGCGCGTTGGCGACGCCGGCGATGCGCGCGGTTTCGCCTGGAGCCAGTGGGTCGACCGCGTCGTCACCGCCGCCCGCGGCCACCGCGTCGCGCCAACGTGGGGCCGGACGGTCGCTGCCTGGGTCGCGCTGCTCGACGAAGTCGGCTTCGACGTCGACGACCGGCTGCCGTTGAGCCAGGGGACGCCGTTCGCGAACGTGCTGCTGGTGGCGACGAAGCGCTGACGGCAGGCGCGGTCGACCGCGACGCACCGGCGCGACTGCTTCGTTCGGTCCGATTCAGACGATCTCGAAGAGGTGCAGCCGCACCGCGTCGCTGCGGCGCTCGCCGACGGCGACGGCGAACACGCGGTTGAGGTCGTCCCAGCGCGCCGCGGCCGTGTGCAGCCTGACGAAGGTGCGAAACACGTAGGCGTCGCGCGGCACCGCGTCGCCGCGCGCCAGCGCCGCCATCACGTCGGGCGGCCCGTGGCGCAAGCCGTCGCTGCGCACTTCGACGCGCGCGCCGTCGTCGAGCTCGAGCGCGTAGTGCGCGCTGATCTCGAGCCCGCCGTCGGGCCGGCGCCACTGCCAGTCGACGCCGCCGTCGAGCACGCGGCCGCGCAACCGCGGGCCGAGCACGTCGCCGCCGCGCAGCGCGACGTAGCGCCGCTCGCCGCGCGCGAAGTCGCCGATCGAAACCACCGGGTCGACGCGGCAGACGATCACCGCCAGCGGCGCGAAGCGCGGCGCGTCGGGCCATGCAGCGCAATCGGCGGTGGCGGCGGACATCGCGGCGATCGTAGCCACTCGATGCCGCGGCGCCGCGGGCGCGACACGTGGGCACGCTCCGCCGCGTGTGGCGTGCCGCGACGCAACCGCCGGAGCCGCCGGCCGCTGCGCGACGCGCCGCGGAAACCGCGTTCGCGCACGAAAACGCGCCGCATCCGGAATACGCGCCGCCTTTGCGGTAGATCAGTCTTTCGGCTTCGGTCCGTCTTAACATGAATCATTCTCATTTGCCATCTGTCGCAACGCGTCCCCGTCGGGAGCGCGCGCCTTTGCGATGAGGCGGCGTTGCGCCCATGCTTGCGCCCTCGTTGTGCCTCTTGTCGAACCGACGTGTCCTGCGCCGCAGCGGCGATCGCCGCTGGGGTCCGGCATCGGTGACGCAACCGGCGGGCGCGGCGCGGTCCCGCGACGCGAACGGCAGCGCGCTGCGCAGCACCACCGCCGGCCGCGGCAGCGATCGCGCCGCGCCCGGAGCGCGGCGATGAAGCGCCCGACGTCGGCGCGCCCGTTCGCGCTGGCGATGGCCGCCGAAGGCGTCGCGGTCCGCGTCGTCGACATCGGCGGCGGGCACGCGGTCACGCGCCGCGTCGCCGAGCTCGGCTTGCCGGTCGGCAGCGAGCTGACCGTTCGCGGCCGGCAAAGCGGCGGCGTTGTCGTCGCGCGCGGCGACGCGCGCTACGCGCTGGGCGGCGGACTCGCGCACCGGATCCTGGTTTGCGAAATCGACACAACGACTGACGGAGGACCCCGATGATTCCGCGTTGGAAAGCGATCGCGCTGTGCGCGCTCGCAGCGGCGACGACACCGATCGTCGCGCTGGCGCAGACGTCCGACGCCGTCGCCGCGCCCCCCGCGGCCCGCGACGAGCTCACCGGCGACTGGGGCGGCGCGCGCAGCGGCTTTGAAGAGCGCGGCATCGAGCCCGGCATCGTGATCACGCAGGACGTGATGCGCGTCGCCCGCGGCGGCATCGAGCGCCGCACGGTCGCGCCGGGGCTCGTCGAGCCGACGATCGCCTTCGACCTCGACCGCCTGGCCGGCCTCGAAGGCACGACGGCGTTCGTCCGCGGCATCGGCACCTACGGCCGCGACCCCGGCGAAGCCGCGGGTTCGCTGAACGCGCCGAGCAACCTGGCCAACGAGCTGTCGACGTTCAAGCTGATCGAGGCCTGGGTCGAGCGCGCGTTCTTCGACGAGCGGCTGTCGCTGCGCGTCGGCCTGTACTCGGCCGACGCCGAGTTCGACGTCAAGGAAACCGCCGGCGTGTTCATGAACGGCGGCTTCGGCACCGGTGTGGACCTGTCGCAAAGCGGCGTCGGCGGGCCGTGCGCGTTTCCGACGTCGTGCGTCGGCGCTCGCCTGCGGCTTCAGGCCACGCCTGCGCACTACGTGCAGCTCGCGCTGCTCGACGGCGTCGCCGGCGACCCCGACAAGGCGCGCGGCACGCAGATTCGGCTGGCGCGCGACGAAGGCGCGCTCGTGCTCGCCGAGGCCGGCTGGCAGCAGGGTGCCGACGTCGGCCGCTTCGTGCGCTGGGCGGTCGGTGCGTGGCACTACACGTCGCGCTTCGACGACGTGTCCGCGGTCGACGGCGACGGCAATCCGCTGCGCCGCCGCGGCAACCAGGGCCTGTACGCGCTGCTCGAAGGCGAGCTCTACCGCGAGCCCGGCCAGGTGACGCAGGGCTTGAGCGGCTTCGTCCGCATCGGCGTCGCCGACCGCCGCGTCAACCCGGTCGACCAGTACGCGAGCGCCGGGCTGGCCTACACCGGGCTGATCCCGGGTCGCGACGAGGACGTCACCGGCATCGGCGTGTCGGTGCCGATCGTCGGCTCGCGCTACCGCGACGCGATGCGCGCCGCGGGCACGCCGGTCGCGGCGCACGAGGCGGCGTTCGAGCTCGCGCACCGCATGCAGCTGCTGCCTTGGTTGAGCCTGCAGCTCGACGCGCAATACATCACCCACCCCGGCGCCGACCCGACGCTGGCCGCGGCGCGGTTGCTCGGCCTGCGCTGCCAGGTCACTTTCTGAAGGGGCCGTCACATGCGCCACCGTCCGACCCTTCGTGCCGTCGCTGCCGCGACGCTGCTGCTCGCCGGCGCCGCCGTCGCTGCGCCGGCCGCCACACCCGCCACCGCCGGCCCACCCGGCGCGGCGCCGGCGGCCGCCGACTGCCCGCAGCCGCGCCGCACCGAGCCAGCGCCGGTGAGCTACGCGCGCCTCCTCAACCCGCTGCCGCGCACCGCGGCGAACGTCGAGCGTGGCCGGCAGCTGTACTTGCATGCCGAGCCGCAGAGCTGCGCCAGCTGCCACGGCAGCGACGGCCGCGGCCGCGGCACCGGCGCCGCCGGGCTCGTGCCGCCGCCGCGCGACTTCACCTGCGCGGCGACGATGAACACGCTCGCCGACGGCCAGCTGTACTGGGTGATCGAGAACGGCTCGGGGCCGTTCCACCGGCCGTCGCGCCAGGGCGCGCAACAGATCGGCCGACCGGGCCGAGGCGAGCCGCCGCGCACCGGCATGCTGGCCTACGGCCGCCACCTCACCGACACCGAGATCTGGCAGATCGTGACCTACCTGCGGACGCTGCCGTCCGCGCCCCAGACGAAAGCGACGACACCATGACCACGCTGCGACAACTCGCGGTCGGCGACCGCGCCCGCGTCGCCGGCTTTGCCGAAACCGGCGGCGGCTACCGCCGCAAGCTGCTGTCGCTGGGGCTGACTCCCGGCGCCGAGCTGAGCGTGACCCGCGTCGCGCCGATGGGCGACCCGGTCGAGATCCGCGTCCGCGGCTACGCGCTGTCGCTGCGCCGCGACGAGGCCGACGCGCTGAGCGTGGAGAAGATCTGATGGACACCAAGAAGCACACGCTGGCCCTGGTCGGCAACCCGAACTGCGGCAAGACGACGCTGTTCAACGCATTGACCGGCTCGCGCCAGCGCGTCGGCAACTGGCCCGGCGTCACCGTCGACCGCATCGCCGGCGACTACACGCTCGGCGGCGAGCGCTACGAGGTCGTCGACCTGCCGGGCACGTATTCGCTCGACGTCGTCGACCGCGAGGTGTCGGTCGACGAGAAGATCGCGCGCGACTACGTCCACGCCGCCGAGGCCGACCTCGTCGTCAACATCGTCGATGCCGCCAACCTCGAACGCAACCTGTACCTGACGACGCAGCTCACCGAGATGCAGGTGCCGCTGGTCGTCGTGCTGAACATGGTCGACGTCGCCGAAGCGCGCCGGTTGACGGTCGACGCCGACGCGTTGTCGCGCGCGCTCGGCTGCCCGGTGGTGCCGGTGGTCGCGTCGGAGCGGCGCGGCATCGACGCGCTGAAGCAGACGATCCGCGACGCGGTCGCTCGCCGCCGCGCGTCTCAGGCCAAGGTCGACTACGAAGCGACGCTCGAACGCGCGCTGCAGACGCTGGCGCCGCAGCTGGTCGCCGCAGCCGCGGCGCACGCGACGTCGCCGCGCTGGCTGGCGGTGCGGCTGCTCGAAGGCGACGACCTGGCGCGCCGTGCCGCGGGCGAAGCGCTCGCTTTGCAGGCGCGGTCGCTGGCCACCGAACTCGGCGACGACCTCGACATCCGCGTCGCCGACGCGCGCTACGGACTCGCGCACCGCCTTGCGACGTCGGCCGTCCGCGGCAGCGGCCGCGTCGGCGCCGACGCCACCGACCGCATCGACCGCGTCGTGCTGAACCGCGCGCTGGGGATGCCGATCTTCCTGGCGATGATGTACCTGATGTTCGTCTTCACAATCAACATCGGTGGCGCTTTCATCGACTTCTTCGACCAGGCCGCGGGCGCGCTGTTCGTCGACGGCTTCGGCACGCTGCTCGGCGGCGTCGGCGCCCCCGAATGGCTGACGTTGCTGCTGGCCACCGGCATCGGCGGCGGTCTGCAGACGGTGGCGACGTTCATCCCGGTGATCGCGTTCCTCTTCCTGTTCCTGTCGGTGCTCGAGGACTCGGGCTACATGGCGCGCGCGGCGTTCGTGATGGATCGCTTTATGCGCTGGATCGGCCTGCCGGGCAAGAGCTTCGTGCCGCTGATCGTCGGCTTCGGCTGCAACGTGCCGGCGATCATGGCCACGCGCACGCTGGAAAGCCGCCGCGACCGGCTGCTGACGATCGCGATGGCGCCGTTCATGTCGTGCGGCGCGCGGCTGCCGGTGTACGTGCTGTTCGCCGCGGCGTTCTTCGCGCAGGGCGCGCAGAACGTCGTCTTCGGGCTGTACCTGGTCGGCATCGCCGCGGCGGTGGCCACCGGGCTGGTGCTCAAGCGCACGCTGCTGCAAGGCGACGTCACGCCGTTCATCATGGAGCTGCCGCCGTACCACCTGCCGACGCTGCGCGGCGTGCTCACGCACACCTGGGACCGGCTGCGCGCGTTCGTCGTCCGCGCCGGCCGCGTGATCGTGCCGATGGTGCTCGTGCTCAACGTACTGAACTCGATCGGTACCGACGGCAGCTTCGGCAACGAGGACAGCGACCGCTCGGCGCTGGCCGCGGTCGGCCGCGGCATCGCGCCGGCGTTCTCGCCGATGGGGATGGACGCCGAGAACTGGCCTGCCGCGGTCGGCATCTTCACCGGCGTGCTCGCGAAGGAAGCGGTCGTCGGCACGCTGAACGCCGCCTACACCGCGCTCGCCGCCGAAGACGCCGCCGAAGCCGGCGACGCGGCCGGCGAAGCGGAAGTGCCGTTCGCGCTGTGGGCCGCGCTTGGCGAAGCGGCGGCGACGATCCCGGCGAACCTCGCCGACGCGATGGGCACGCTCGGCGACCCGCTCGGCATCGGGGTCGGCGACGTCACCGACCAGGCCGCGGTCGCCGAGGAGCAAGAAGTCGATGTCGGCACCTTCGGCGCGATGGCCGCGCGCTTCGACGGCGCGCCCGGCGCGTTCGCTTACCTGCTGTTCATCCTGCTGTACTTCCCGTGCACCGCGGCGATCGCCGCGGTCTACCAGGAAGCCGGCACGCGCTGGACGCTGTTCGTCGCCGCGTGGACCACCGGCCTCGGCTACGGCGTCGCGACGCTGTACTACCAGGTCGCGACGTGGTCGGCGCACCCGGCGTCGTCGGCGGCGTGGGTCGCGGCGGTGCTGGTCGCATTCGGCGCGTCGGTCGCGGCGCTGGCGTGGGCCGGCCGCCGGCCCGACGCGACGCCGGCATGGCCGACGGCCCAACAGGTCTGACGGAGCGCGGCCGATGATCCTCACCGACCTCGCCGACCGATTGCGCGCGGCGCGGCGCGCGAGCCTCGACGACCTCGCACGACTCACCGGCGCTGCGCCCGACGCGATCGAAGCAATGCTTGCGACGCTCGAACGCAAGGGCCGCGTGCGCCGGCTGCCGGCGGGGTCGTCCTGCGGCCAGAGCTGCTGCGGTTGCAAGCCGACCGCGCTGACGATCTACGAGTGGACCGGCGAGGCGGCCGGCTGACCGGGGTCGCCGCGCCGGGGCGGCCGCCCGGGTCGTCATGCCCCACGGCGTCGCCGCTGCCGTCTCGAGCCGCTGCAGGCGTGGCCGCGCAGGCGCGCTCGCGCGCGACGGCGATGGCGCACGCCGCATCGACCGCGCGGCGACGCCACCCCGCCCGAAGGTCAGACCGCGAGCAACTCGACTTCGAAGACCAGCGTCGCGTTCGGCGGAATGACGCCGCCGGCGCCGCGCGCGCCGTAGCCCATCTCGGGCGGGATCGTCAGCACCCGGGTGCCGCCGACCTGCATGCCGGCGACGCCTTCGTCCCAGCCGCGGATCACCTGGCCGGCGCCGAGCTCGAACGCGAACGGCTGGCCGCGGTCCTTGCTGCTGTCGAACTTCGCGCCGCGGCCGCGCGGCGCCGCGGGGTCGTGCAGCCAGCCGGTGTAGTGCACGCGCACCCGTTGCCCGGCCTGCGCGACGGCGCCACTGCCGACGGTCACGTCGTCGATCTGCAATTCGGGGATCTCGGAAGGGTTCATCGTTCGTCCTTCGCCGGCTGGCGCGTGCGGGGCGCGGATGATGCCAGCCATCCGGCCGACCACGCCGCCACCGCCGACGCGAGCCATTCGGCCGGCGTCGCCGCGTCGATGCGCGGCAGGCCGAGCACCGCGCCAGCGGCGGCCAGCACGGCCACCGGATCTTCAGTGTCGAGCGGCGCGGCGCCGTGCTGCTTGCTGAGCTTGCGCCCGTCGGCGCCGACGACGAGCGGGGTGTGCAAATGGCGCGGCGAGGCAACGCCGAGCGCGCGCTGCAGCAGCATCTGGCGCGGCGTGTTGTCGGCGAGGTCTTCGCCGCGGACGACGTCGGTGACGCGCTGCGCCGCGTCGTCGACGACGACCGCGAGCTGGTAGGCCCAGTCGCCGTCGGCGCGCTTCAGCACGAAGTCGCCGACCGCTGCCGCGACGTCCTGCCGCTGCGCGCCGAGCCGCCGGTCGTGCCACGCGACGACGGCGTCGTGCGCCGGGCAGCGGAAGCGCCACGACCGTGCCGGCCCCGCGAGCCCGGCGCGGCAGGTGCCGGGATAGACGCGCTCGGTGTCGCGCGCGTGCGCCACGCCGGCGGCGGCGAGCGCGGCGTCGACGTCGCGCCGCGAGCAGCTGCACGGGTAGGCGTGTCCGGACGCGACCAGCGCGGCCAGCGCCGCCGCGTAAGCGTCGCCGCGGCGGCTTTGCCACGCGATCGGCTCGTCGGCGACGAGTCCCAACGCGGCGAGCTGGGCGACGATCGCCATCGCGGCATCGGCGCGGCAGCGCGCGGTGTCGACGTCTTCGATGCGCACGAGCCACGCGCCGCGGTGCGCGCGCGCGTCGAGCCAGCTCGCCAGCGCGGCGACCAGCGAACCGGCATGCAGCGGTCCGGTCGGCGACGGCGCGAAGCGGCCGCGGTAGGTCACGCGGCGCTCGGCGCGTGCGCGGCCTTCGCACCTGCCGCATCCCGCGTGGCCAGCAGACCGCCGCGCCCACGTTGCTCAGCCCGGCGGCCCCGCCGCGTGCCGGTCGACCCCATCTTCAAGCCGGCTGCAGCGCCGCGTGGCGGTCGAGCAGCGCGCGCCGCGTCACCGGGCTGGCGAGCTGCGCCAGCCACCACTGCAGCGCGCGGCCGAGGCCGACCGCGCCGCGCTCGGCGCGCCACGCGTAGTGCAGCGCTGCGACCGGCGACGCGCGCGCCGTCGGCCGGGCGACCAGCGCGCCCGCGGCGAGGTCGGCGCGCGCCAGCGGCTCGGGCAGGAAGCCGCAGCCCAGACCGAGGCGCAGCGCGTCGAGCTTGTCGCGCATCGACGCGACGGTCAGCACGTCCTGCCCCGGCAGCAGGTTCAGGCTCAGCGCCGGCAGCCGCACGGCGGTGTCGGCGACCGCGATCGCGCGGTGGTGGACGAGCTGGCCGTCTTCGAGCGGCGCGGTCGACGCCGCCAGCGCGTGGTGCGGCGCGACGCAGAACACGAACGCCAGGTCGCTGAGCAGCGCGCGCACGATGCCGCCGGGGTTGGCGCCGTCGCCGCCGACGCCGATCGCCAGGTCGGCCTGGCCACGCGTCAGCGCTTCCCAGGTGCCGGTCAGCACCTCGCTGCGCAGCCGCAGCCGCGTCGGCGGTCCGGCGCGGCGCGCGGCGCCGGCGGCCGGCGGCGCGGCGTCGCGCGCGTCGCCCTTGCCGAGCGCGTCGCGCGGATCGCGTGGGTCGCGCGCGGCGCAGAACGCCTGCACGAGTTCGAGGACGACGGTCATCGACACGACGTCGTCGACGGCGATCGTCAGCTCGGCTTCCCAGCCGTGGGCGACGCGGCGGACGCGGTTGGCGACGGCGTCGATCTCCTGCAGCAGCCGACGCCCTTCGTGCAGCAGCTCGGCACCGGCGGCGGTGAGCCGCGCCTGGCGCGAGCTGCGGTCGAACAGCAGCACGTCGAGCGCCTCCTCGAGCTGGCGCACGCTGTACGTCAGCGCCGACGGCACGCGGCCGAGCTCGCGCGCCGCCGCGGCGAAGCTGCCGCGGCGTGCGATGGTGTCGACCATCAACAGCGCCTCGGGGGTCAGCGACAAGCGGCTGCGCAGCATCGGCGTTCATCTTATTTGCATGCCGCGATCAGCGCGATCGCAACGCCGGCGCGACCGTGCCGCCTACAGTGGCCGGCATCGCCTGCCGCTTCGCCAAGGAGACGTCGATGATCACGCTGCGCAAGTCCGCCGACCGCGGCCACGCCGACCACGGCTGGCTGCAGAGCTTTCACAGCTTTTCGTTCGCCGACTATCACGACCCGCGGCACATGGGCGTGGGCAACCTGCGCGTGATCAACGAAGACCGCGTCGCGCCGGGCAGCGGTTTCGGCACCCACGGCCACCGCGACATGGAGATCGTCAGCTACGTGCTCGATGGCGCGCTCGCGCACCAGGACAGTCTCGGCAACGGCCAGCCGGCCCAGCCCGGCGGCGCGTCGGGCGTGATCCGCCCCGGCGACGTGCAGCGGATGAGCGCCGGCACCGGCGTGCGCCACAGCGAGTTCAACCACAGCCGCGAGCAGACGACGCACTTCCTGCAGATCTGGCTGCTGCCCGAGCGCAGCGGCATCGCGCCGGGCTACGAGCAGAAGCACTTCGCCGCCGACGCCAAGCGCGGCCGCCTCGCGCTGATCGCGTCGCGCGACGGCCGCGACGGGTCGGTGACGGTGCACGCCGACGCGTCGATCCGCGCCGGGCTGTTCGACGGCGACGAACGCGCCGAGGTCGCGCTCGACCCGAGCCGGCTCGCGTACGTGCACGTCGCGCGCGGCCGCGTCGCGGTCAACGGCAAGCCGCTCGACGCCGGCGACGCGGCGACGCTCGACGGCGAAGCGTCGCTGGTGATCGACCGCGGCGACGGCGCCGAGGTGCTGGTCTTCGACCTCGCGCGCTGAACCCCTTGTTGCTTGACCGCTTCGAAAGGAACCCCTCGATGAATCCGCCCTCTGCCCTCGCCGCCGTCGCCCGCGTCCTGCTGGCCTTGATGTTCGTGCTGTCGGGATTCGCCAAGTTCGGCGGCCTGGACGGCACCGCCGGCTACATCGCGAGCCAGGGGCTGCCGATGCCGGGCGTCCTCGCCTTCGGCGCCGCGACGCTCGAAGTCGTCGCCGGTCTGGCGCTGGCCGTTGGCTGGCAGGCGCGCTGGGCGGCGTTGGCGCTGGCGCTGTTCACGCTCGTCGCGTCGGTGATCTTCCACGCGTTCTGGTCGGTGCCGGCCGACCAGGCGATGACGCAGCAGCTGATGTTCATGAAGAACGTGTCGATCGCCGGCGGCCTGCTGTTCGTCTTCGCGCTGGGCGCGGGGCCGGCGAGCGTCGACGCGCGCCGCACCGCGCACCGCTGAGCGCGCCGCGGCCCCTGGCGCCGGCGCCGCATCAGCGTGGCGGCGGATCGCGCACCAACCGCCACGCCAGCGCCATCCCGGCGCCGGCGTTCATCGCCGTCAGCGTCGCGACGACGGCGAACGCGACCGCGTTCAGCGGCAGGCTGCGCAGCGCCCACGCGCCGAGCGCCGACAACGCGTTGAACGCGACGAACAGCCAGAACAGCCCGCTCTTCGGCTGCCACAGGCGGCGCAGCGCCGCGGCCATCACCCGTGGCGCTGCGCGGCCAGCGCGGCGCCGTCGACCAGCGCGCGCAGCTTGGCCTCGGCGACGTCGCGGCGCATCGGCGCCATGCCGCAATTGGTGCAGGCGATCAGCCGGTCGCCGGGGACGAACGACAGCGCGCGGCCGATCGTCTCGGCGACGTCGTCGGGCGTTTCGACCGCGTCGCTGGCGACGTCGATCGCGCCGACCATCACATCCTTGCCGGCCAGCAGACCCATCAGCTCGGGCGGCACGTGCGAGTGGATGCACTCGAGGCTGACCTGGTCGATCGAGCTGGCCGCCAGCGCCGGGAACACCGCTTCGTATTGCCGCCACGAGTCGCCGAGCGTGCGCTTCCAGTCGATGTTGGCGGGGATGCCGTAGCCGTAGCAGATGTGGACCGCGGTCGTGCACGTCAGCCCCTGGGCGGCGCGTTCGAGCGCCGCGACACCCCAGGCCGCGGCGTCGTCGAGGTAGACGTTGAACGCCGGCTCGTCGAACTGGATCACGTCGATGCCGTCGGCCTCGAGCGCCCTCGCCTCCCGGTTCAGCAGCTCGGCGAAGGCCAGCGCCAGCGCGCGGCGGTCGCCGTAGTGGCGGTCGGCGACGGTGTCGACAATCGTCATCGGCCCGGGCAGCGTGAACTTCGCGCGCCGCGTCGTGTGCGAGCGCAGCCACCGCGCTTCGTCGGCGTGGACGCGGCCGCGCAGCGCCAGCGGCGCGACGACCTGCGGCACCATCGCCTTGTAGCGGTCGGCGCGGATGCCGATCTCGACCTTGTGCTCGAAGTCGATGCCGTCGACGCGCTCGACGAAGCCGTGGACGAAGTGCTGCCGGCTCTGCTCGCCGTCGCCGATCGTCGTCAGACCGGCGTCTTCCTGCAGCTTGATCCACAGCAGCGTCGCGTCGAGCTTGGCCTGCGCGAGCGCGTCGCCCTCGGCCTGCCAGCGCGGCCAGAGCTTGTCGGTCTCGGCGAGCCACGCAGGCTTGGGCAGGCTGCCGGCGATGGCGGTGGCGAACATGACGGCGCCCTCGACGTTGCGGGGGCGACAGCGTAATCGAAGCGTCGGCCGCGGGGAGGCGTCGACGCCGCAGCCGCCGCGGCGCCGGCGCGCCGCGGTGGCTGCGCCATTCAGGCCGGCTCGACGACCAGCCCGCGCTGCTTCAGCAGCGGCAGCACCGTCGCGTCGCGGCCGCGGAACGCGCGGTAGGTCGACTTGGGCTCGACGCCGTTGCCGGCCGCGTAGACGTGGCGCAGCAGCCGCGCCGCCGTCGCCGCGTCGAACGGGTCGCCGGCCTCGACGAACGCCTCGTAGCCGTCGGCGTCGAGCACCTCGGCCCACAGGTAGACGTAGTAGCCCGCGGCGTAGGCCGAGCTTGCGAACAGGTGCTGGAAGTGCACCAGCCGATGGTTGACGCCGACCGCCGGCGGCAGGCCGAGGCGCGCCAGCAGATCGCTCTCCCAAGCGCACAGGTCGGCCGGCGGCTCGGCGTCGGGCAGCGCATGCAGCGCCAGGTCGACGAGCGCGCTGGCGGTGTAGCGCACCGTCTCGTAGCCTTCGCCGAAGCGACGCGCGCGCATCAGCCGCTCGATCAGCGCGTCGGACATCGGCTCGCCGGTGCGCCAGTGTCGCGCGTGGCGCCGCAGCACCGCCGGCTCGCCGATCCAGTGCTCGAAGATCTGCGACGGCAGCTCGACGAAGTCGCGCAGCACCTGGGTTCCCGACAGCCCTTGCCACGTGACGTCCGACAGCAGCCCGTGCAGGCCGTGGCCGAACTCGTGGAACAGCGTGCGCGCGTCGTCGAGCGACAGCAGCGTCGGCGGGGCGTCGCCGGCGTCGGCGTCGCCGCCGCGCGCGAAGTTGTTGTTGTTGAGAATCACCGGCCGCTGCGGCGGCTGGCCGGGTTCGACGTTGCGCGTCTGCCAACGGAACGCGCTCATCCACGCGCCGCTCTTCTTCGTCGGGCGGGCGTAGTTGTCCTGCAGGAACACGCCGACGACGTCGCCGGCGGCGTCGCGCACCTCGTAGGCCTTGACGTCGGGGTGATAGACCGGCAGGTCGGCGCGCGGCGCGAAGCGCAGGCCGAACAGCCGCTCGGCGCAGTCGAACGCCGCGGCGACGACGTTCGGCAGCGCGAAGTACGGCTTGATCTCGGCGTCGTCGATCGCGAACCGGCGCTGGCGCACGCGCTCGGCCCAGTAGCGCCAGTCCCAGGCTTCGAGCGTATCGGTGCAGGCCGCGGCGCGCATCTCGTCGTCGATCGCCGCGCGCTCGCGCTCGACCGCGGCCAACGCGCGCGGCCAGACGTCGTCGAGCAGTGCCTGCGCGGCCGCCGGCGTGCCGGCCATCGTGTCGAGCAGCGCGTAGTCGGCGTACGACGCGTGGCCGTGCAGCGCGGCGAGCTCGCGACGCAGCCGCAGGATGTCGCGCGCGACGGCGCGGTTGTCGTGGTCACCGGCGTGTTCGCCGCGGCCGGTCCACGCCCGCCAGACGCGCTCGCGCAGGTCGCGGCGCGTCGAGTGCGTGAGAAACGGCACGACCAGCGACCGCGCCAGCGTGACGATCGCGTCGGCACCGCCGGGATGGCCGCGGTCGACCGCCGCCTGCCGCGCCGCGGCGCGCAGCGTCTCGGGCAGCCCGGCAAGGTCGGCCTCGTTGACGAGCGGCAGCGCCCACGTCGCTTCGTCGTGCAGCACGTTCTGCGCGAAGCACGTCGTCAGCCGGGCGAGCTGTTGCATCGAGTCGGCGTGGCGCGCGCGCTGCGGCGCGGCCAGCCTCGCGCCGGCGCGGACGAAGTCCAGGTGGACGCGCTCGAGCAGCCGCAGCGCCTCGGCGTCGATGCCGAGCGAGTCGCGGTCGCGGTGCAGCGCGTCGATGCGTGCGAACAGCGCGGCGTCCTGGTAGACGGCGCTGCGGTGCGCCGCCAGCGGCGCGGCCATCTCGCGCTGCACGGCCTGCAGCTCGGGGCTCGTCGCCGACGACGCGAGGTTGTGGAACACCGCGCCGACGCGCGCCAGCAGCGCGCCGGCGCGGTCGAACGCGGCGACGGTATTGGTGAAGGTCGGCGCCGCCGTCTGCGCGGCGATCGCCGCGAGCTCGTCGCGGTGCGCCTGCATCGCCGCGGTCAGCGCCGGCGCGAAGTGCTCGACGCGGATGCGGTCGAACGGCGGCAGCGCGTACGGCGTGTCCCAGCGGTCGAGCAACGGGTTGGCCGCCGCCGGCGCGGCGACTGCCGCGGCCGCGGCGGCGGGCGTCGTACCGGGTGTGGCGGATGCCGTGGCGGCGGTCGACGCCGGCGGTGCGCTCGTTGCAGCCATCGTCGGGTCGGTCATCGGCCGGCCTGGATCGCTTTCTCGTCGTCTTCGCGGTAGCGCCGGTCGCCGCATTCGGCGAGCCACGTCTCGCGCTCGCGTTGCAACGCGGTGGCGTCGTCGCTCGCCCGCGCGCTGCGGTCGTTCCAGTCGCCGGCGCGGGCGTCGAGCGCCTTGGCGCGCTCGTTGAACGCATTGACCGTCGACTCGCCCGTCGTCTGCAACGCGGTGCGCTCGGCGTCCAGCGCTTCGCGTTCGCTTTGCAGCTTCTTGCGCTCGGCCTCCAGCGCGGCGCGGCGGCGGTCGGTCATCGGCCCGGGCCGTGCCGACGACCCTTCCTCGGCCTTCATCCGCGCATTGAGGTCGGTGACGCGAGCGTTCCATTCGTCGTAGCGCTTTGCCAGATCCGCGCCGCGGCCCTTGATCTCGTCCAGCGGCGCGCGGTCGTCGCGCAGCGCCTGCTGCTCGGCGGTGATCGCGTTCTTCTCGGCGTCGAGGCCCGTGCGCAGCGTCTGCAGCGACTCGTTGCGCTGGCGCAGCGAAGCCTGCGTCGCGAGGCACGCGCGCAGCTCTTCGCGCGTCAGGATGCGGCCACCGCCGGCACTGCCGCTGAACGACCGCGTGCCGTCGGCCGCAGCGGCCGCGGCCGGCTTCGTCGCGCCGGGCTTCGGCGACGGCGTGGTCTGCGCGAGCACGGACGCGGCCAGCGCGGCGGCGGCGAGCGCGGCGGCGGCGAGCGCGATTCGCTTCGGATGTTGCATGTCGTCCTCTCGAGCGGCGTCGCGGCGCAATCGCCGGGCCGAAACCGCGCATGATGCCACCGGGGTGCGCGGGCGCCTGCAGGCGGAGCCACAGCGCGCGCCGGGGCTATGGCACAGTCGGCCGATGCCCGCTTCGAGCCCGCGTCGATGGCGTTGAAGTCGACGATTTGCAAGGCCAGCGTCGACCTTGCCGACATCGACCGCTCGCGTTACGGCCGCCACGCGCTGACGCTGGCGTTGCATCCGTCGGAAACCGCAGAACGTCTGGCGGTACGGCTGCTGGCCCACGCGCTGCACGCGCCGGCCGACGACGCCGACGGCCAGCTCGAGTTCGGTCGCGGCGTATCCGACAGCGACGAGCCGGCGCTGTGGCGCCACGACCTCGGCGGCCGGCTGGTCCACTGGATCGACGTCGGCCAGCCCGACGACCGCCGGCTGGCGCGCGCGTGCGCCCGCGCCGACCAGGTCGACGTCTATTGCTACGCCGCCGCGGCGCCGGTGTGGTGGCGCGGCGTCGCCGCCAAGGTCGAGCGGCTGCGCAACCTCGCGGTGTGGCAACTGCCGCCGGCGCAGTCGCAGGCGCTGGCCGCGCTCGCCGGGCGGTCGATGGCGTGGCAGGTGACGGTGCAGGACGGCGTCGTCTGGGTCGCCGACGCGCGCGACAGCGTCGAGTTGCACCCGATCGCGCTGCACTCGCCGATGGGCTGACGCGAGGCGCTGCCCACGTGCTGCGCTGGATCGACGACGCCACGCCGCTGCCGCCGCCGCAGGCGGCCCTCGGCGACGACAGCGACGCGCCCGGGCTCGTCGCCGCCGGCGGCCGTGTGACGCGCGAGCGGCTGGCCGAGGCCTACCACCAGGGCATCTTCCCGTGGTACGGCCCGGGCCAGCCGGTGCTGTGGTGGAGCCCCGACCCGCGGATGGTGCTGCCGACCGCCGAGTTCCGGATGTCGCATTCGCTGCGCAAGGCGCTGCGGCGGTTTCGCCGCGACGCGCGTTGCGAGCTGCGTTTCGACGGCGACTTCGAGACCGTGATGCGCGCCTGCGCACTGACGCCGCGCGACGGTCAGAGCGGCACGTGGATCGGCGCGCAGATGCTGCGCGCCTACGCTGCGTGGCACCGCGACGGCGGCGTGCACAGCGTCGAGACGCGGATCGACGGCGAGCTCGTCGGCGGGCTGTACTTCGTGTCGATCGGCCGCATGTGCTTCGGCGAGTCGATGTTCGCGTGGCGCACCGATGCGTCGAAGATCGCGCTCGCCGGCTTCGTCGCCGCATGCCGGGCGCGCGGGGTCGAACTCGTCGACTGCCAGCAGAACACGCCGCACCTGGCGTCGCTGGGGGCGCGAGAAATGTCGCGGACCGCGTTCCTCGCGCACGTTGCGCAGGCCGTCGCGCAGCCGCCGCCGCGCGAATGGACCTATGATGATTCGGCCTGGGACTTGCTGGACGGGCTGGCGGTCGACGGGCCCCAAGTCTCCGCCACCGCACCGCCCGAACGCGCATGACCTACGCCCCGGAACTGCCGCTGCGCACGTTGCAGTTCTACGCGACGGCGCCCTACCCTTGCAGCTATCTGCCGGACCGGCAGGCGCGATCGCAGGTGGCCACGCCGAGCCACCTGATCCACGCCGACACCTATTCCGAGCTCGTCGCCGCGGGGTTTCGCCGCAGCGGGCTGTTCACCTATCGGCCGTACTGCGAAGGCTGCCGCGCGTGCGTGCCGCTGCGCATTCCGGTCGCCGACTTCGTGCCGTCGCGCAGTCAGCGGCGCGCGGCGCGGCGCCACGCCGACCTGCAGGCGCGGGTGCTGCGGCTGGCGTTCGTCCCCGAGCACTACCAGCTGTACCTGCGCTACCAGGCCGGGCGGCATGCCGGCGGCGGCATGGACCAGGACAGCGTCGACCAGTACACGCAGTTCCTGCTGCAAAGCCGCGTCAACTCGCGGCTCGTCGAGTTCCGCACGCCGGGCCGCGACGGCGCCCCGGGCACGCTGAAGATGGTCGCGATCCTCGACATCCTCGACGACGGCCTGTCGGCGGTCTACACCTACTACGAGCCCGAGCCCGGCGCGAGCTACGGCACGGCGTGCGTGCTGTGGCAGATCGAGCAGACGCGCCAGTTGCACCTGCCGCACGTCTACCTCGGCTACTGGATCGCCGCCAGCGGCAAGATGGGCTACAAGGAACAATTCCGGCCGCACGAGCAGCTGATCGACGGGCGCTGGCAGCGCACGTGACGCCGCGCCGTCAGCGCAGCGCCGACCAGACGCCGGCCGTGTCCACGAGCGCCCGGCCGTCGCGCGCGAGCTTTTCGAGGTGCGCCAGCAGCGACCGCGCGGCGACCGGGTGCAGCGCCGGGGCGACGTCGGCGTAGACAACCTCGAGCAGCGCCGCCAGCGGCGCCGGGCCGACCGCGTCGAGCGCGGCGACGACCTTGGCTTCGCGCGCCAGCCGGTGGTCGATCAGCGCGCAAACGACGGCGTGCGGCTCGGCGACGAGAAAGCCGTGCCCCGGCGCGAGCCATTCGAGGTCTTCGTCGAGCAGCGCGCGCAGCGACGCGAGGTAGGCCGACATGTCGCCGTCGGGCGGGTTGACGACGACCGTCGACCCCTGCATCACGTGGTCGCCGGTGAACAGCGTCCGCTCCTCTTCGAGCAGGAAGCACAGGTGGTTCGACGCGTGGCCCGGCGTGTGCAGCACGCGCAGCGTGCAGCCGGCGCCGCAGTCGATGCGCTCGCCGTCGTGCGGCGCGTGCGTTGGCGCGAACGCGTCGTCCTGCCACTGGGCGTGCGCGGCGACGCGGCCCCAGACCGGCGCGCCGGTGGCTGCCGCGAGCGCCCGCGCCCCCGGCGAATGGTCGCGATGGGTGTGCGTGACGACGATGCGCTCGAGCGCGCCGCCGAGCTCGCGCAGCGTGGCGAGCAGCGCCGCGGTGTGCGCCGGCGACTCGGGGCCGGGGTCGATCACGGTCCAGCGCGCGCCGTCGCCGACGACGTAGCTGTTCGTCCCCGGGCCGGTCATCGGCCCCGGGTTCGGCGCGGTGACGCGGACGACGCGCGGCGACAGCCGCACCGCGCGTCCGGCGACGAGCTCGCACGACGCGTCGTGCCGGCCTTGCGGGTCGAGCCGCGCGACCTCGGCGTACGCCAGCTCGTCGGGCAGCACGACGCGCGGGCCGCGCGCCGAGGCGGCGATGCGCGGCATCACGAGCGGCACGTGGGTGCGGTCGTGGGCCGCAGCCAGCGCGTCGGCCACCGATGCGTGACGCGCCAGGTCCTGCAACGTGCGCCGCGTCACCGGCAGCAGCTTGAGCCCGCGTGCCGGGTCGAGCGCCGCCTGCGGCGTGAGCCACATCGCCTCGAGCGCCTCGCCGCCGTCGGGGTCGGCGATCTGCCCCGGCGGCGCGGCCGCCGCGAAGAAGCGCGTGTCGAAGCGCTTCGGCACGCCGGGCGGGGTCAGCCAGTGGCTGTGGTAGACGACGCCGCACAAATCGAGCCGCAGCGCGTGCTGGCGGCAGAGCGCGGCGATGCCGGCCTCGCCGCGTTGCAGTTGCACGCGCCACGGCGCGAGCGCCGCGGCGTCGATCGCCTCGACGCCTTCGGCGAGCAGCACGCCCACCTCCTCGAAGCTCTCGCGCACTGCGGCGACGAAATAGTCGAGGCCGCCGGCGTCGACGCCGAGCCGCGCGCTCGCCGCGGCGTCGTCGACGCCGAAGACGTGCGCGTGCGCGTCGCGGTCCCGCGCATCGACGACGCCGCCGGGGAACACCGCCACACCGCTGCGCAAGTCGCCGTCGCGCTCGGCGCGGCGCAGCATCAACACCTCGAGCGGCCCATCGCCGGCGGCGCCGTCGCGCAGCAGCAGCATCGACGCCGCGGTGCGCGCGTCGGCCGGGGTCACGTGGCGCGGCGGGGTCACGGCTCGTGCGCGCCGACTTCAGCGCGCCGCGCCCGACGCGCGCAGCGCGTCGATGTCGGCCGCGGCGTAGCCGAGCTCGGCGAGGACGGCTGCGGTGTCGCCGCCTTCGTCGGGTGCGGCGCGCGGCGTTGCCGCCGGCGTGCGCGAAAAGCGCGGCGCCGGCGCCGGCTGGACGACGCCGGCGACGTCGACGAACGCGCCCCGTGCGCGGGCGTGCGGGTGCTGCGGCGCCTCGTCGAACGACAGCACCGGTGCGACGCAGGCGTCGCTGCCGTCGAACACCGCGGCCCACTCGTCGCGGCTGCGCGTGACGAGCGCCGCGGCGATCGCCTCGCGCATCGCCGGCCACAGCGATCGGTCGTATTGCCCCGTGACGAAGCGCGCGTCGAGGTCGATGCGGCGCGCGAACTCGGCGAAGAACTTCGCCTCGAGCGCGGCCACCGAGAGCCAGCCGCCGTCGGCCGTCGCGTAGCACGCGTAGAACGGCGCGCCGCCGTCGAGCAGGTTCGTGCCGCGCTCGCGCCGCCAGTCGCCGGCGGCGTGCAGCCCCCAGAACAGCGATGCCAGCGACGCCGCGCCGTCGACCATCGCCGCGTCGACGACCTGCCCGCGGCCCGACCGCGCGCGCTCGTGCAGCGCCGCGAGGACGCCGAACGCGAGGTACAGCGCGCCGCCACCGTAGTCGCCGACGAGGTTCAGCGGCGGCAGCGGCGGCCCGCTATCCGGACCGACCGCGTGCAGCACGCCGGCCAGCGCGATGTAGTTCAAGTCGTGCCCGGCAGCGCCGGCGAGCGGCCCGGTCTGGCCCCAGCCGGTCATGCGGCCGTAGACGAGCCGCGGGCTCGCCGCCAGCAGCGCGTCCGGGCCGAGCCCGAGCCGCTCGCACGCGCCGGGGCGCAACCCTTCGACGAAGACGTCGGCGCGCTCGATCAGCCGCAGCGCGACAGCGCGCGCCGCGTCGTGCTTCAGGTCGAGCGCAATCGACCGGCGGTTGCGCGCCGCGACGTCGTGGCGCGACGCGACGTTCAGCCCGAGCCCCGACGCTTCCGTGCGGTCGATCCGAACGACGTCGGCGCCGAGGTCGGCGAGCAGCATCGCCGCCAGCGGCACCGGCCCGATCGCCGCGACCTCGACGACGCGCAGGCCGGCGAGCGGGCCCTGGAAGGCCGGTGAATGCATCGCAGCGAGTGTGCCGCAACACCTCGCCATGGAGTGGCTGCCCGCGACCGCAAGACGTCACCGATCGCGGCGCCGGCGTTTCAACCCCCGGCCGCTCCGCCGCTCGTCCGCGCGCGCCAATACCCCGGCCGTCGCCTGTGGTGGGCGACGGCGAGCACGGTCACAACCGTCCCGTCGATGTCATAGTGGAGGGTGTAAGGAAAGCGACTCAAGACGCGGGCGTGAATGCCGTCGTCGTTCTTGGGCCACTGGTCGGCGTCGTTGGCCAGCGCATCGATCTTGTGGAGCACCTCCGCCCGAAAGGCGCTTGCAGCCAACGCACTGCGTGCCAGATACCAGACGACCGCGTCGCGCAGCTCCGACTCCGCCTGGCGAAGGATCCGAACGCGAAAGCGCGTCACAAGTCGCTGATGCGCGCCCTCGCTTCGTGCCAAGGCACCGCGGAAATGGCACCGCAGCGAAGGGCCGCTCGGCGATGCAACAGTTCCGATTTCCAGGCCTGCGAGACGGCGGCGTCCTCGACGCCCGCCAAGCTGTCGATCAGCGCCGCTGCCACTGCCGAGCGCTCCGCGCTCGGCAGGCCGAGAACTTCGTCCAGCAGATGTTCGACGCGAGCATTCATCATGGGCGAGTATGCCGCGCGCGTTGCAGATGTGCGCAGGTCATAGCGAGCTCGCTACTACAGATTCAAGCGCCCGGTTTCGCTGCGCGCCGCAGTGCGGGCGGCAACGCGGAACCCGTCAAACCCGCGACACCCGCCCCTCTTCCACCAGCGGCCGGTACGCTGCAATGTCCGCTTCGATGCGCTCGCGCACCGCTTGCGGCGTCGACGGCGTGATTTCGAAGCCGGTGCGTTCGGCCTGCGCGCGCACCTCGGGGGCGACGAGCGCGGCGGCGATGTCGCGCTGCAGCTTGTCGAGCACCGGCGGCGGGGTGCCGGCCACGGCGACGAGTGCGGCCCACGGGTGCATCGTCACCGCCGGGCCGCCGGCTTCGGCCAGCGTCGGGACATCGGGCAGGTTCGCCAGCCGCGAACGCGCGGCCACGGCCAGCGGACGCAGCTTGCCGGCGGCCATCAGCCCGGCCAGCGTGTTGTAGCTGAAGGCGGTGAAGTCGACCTGCCCCGCCGCCACCGCGCTGAACAGCGGGCCGCCTTCCTTGAACGCCACGTGCATCAACCGCACGCCGGCAGCGCGGGCCATCGTCTCGATCGCGATCTGGCTCGCGTGGCCGTTGCCGAGCGACGCATAGCTGACGCCGTTCGGCTCGCGCCGTGCCGCGTCGAGCAGCTCGACCACGCTGCGGAAACGGCTGCCCGCGCCGACCCAGATCAGGAACGTCGCGCGAAACAGCAGGCTCAACGGCACCAGGTCGCGCTGCGGGTCGTACGGCAGGCTCGAGTGGAGCAACGGGTTGACCGCCATCGTCGCCGTGTCGGCCAGGAACAGCGTGTGGCCGTCGGCCGGCGTGCGCCGCACGTCGGTGAACGCGACGATCCCCGACGCACCGGGCTTGTTCTCGATCACGACCGGCTGGCCCCAGCGCTGCGCCAGCTGATCGGCGACGCCGCGGGCGACGACGTCGGGACCGATGCCGACCGAGTACGGCACGACGATCCGCACACGCCGCGTCGGAAACCCGACTGCGGGTTGCGCGGCCTGCGCCCACGACGTCCGCGACGGCAGCAGCGCCGCGGCGGCAGCGGCGGCCAGCACGCGACGGCGTCGCGCGGCGTCGCGGGCGTCGCTCACCCGGCGACGCGCCCGAGCAGCGCGCCGGCCGACAGCAGCGCGGCGAACCAGAGCTCGAGGCGGAAGGTGCGGAACAGGATGTCGTTGAACGCGATGCCGCGCGGGCAGCGGACGAACGCCGCGCGCAGCTGCACCGCCGCCGGCAGCCACAGCAGCGGCAGCATCAGCGCCGGCGATCCGGCCCACCACGCCATCGGCGGCAGCAGCGCGAACGGCCCGAGCAGCAGCGTCGTGTACAGCCGGCGCGAGCCGGCTTCGCCGAACGTCACGGCGAACGTGCGCCGGCCGACGAGGCGGTCGTGGGCGAGGTCGCGGTGGTTGTTCACGGCCAGCGCCGCCGCGGCAAGGCTGCCGATCGCGACCCCGGCGAGCACCGTCACCGGGCCGAACGAAGCGGTCAGGACCCAGTCCGCGCCGATCACCGCGACCAGGCCGAAGAACACGAACACCGTGGCCTCGCCCCACGGTGAATAGGCGATCGGCCGCGGCCCGCCCATGTACGCCAGCGCGGCGACGAGCGACGCGACGCCGATGACGAGCACCGGCCAGCCACGGTACGCGACGAGCGCGAAGCCGAGCAAAGTGGCGACGACCGCGAGCACGACGATCCCCGATCGCACACGCCGCACGCTGAGCCAGCCGTTGGCGGTGGCGCGCGGCAGCCCGGTGCGCGTTCCGGTGCTCTCGCCGCCGCGGACGGTGTAGCCGACGTCGTTCTGCATGTTGCTGATGATCTGCATCAGCAGCGCCGCGCCGAGCACCAGCAGCGACGCGACCCAGTCGATCGCGCCGGTGCGCTCGAAGCCGAGCGTCGCGCCGACGAGCACCGGGCTCACCGCGACGAGCAGCGTCTTCGGCCGCACCGCAACGCTCCACGCCTGCAGCGAGTCGGCGCGGACCGTGGGGCTGGCGTTCAGCGCGGCGCGTTCGGCGGACATGAAGGGCGTGGCGAGCAGGACGACGGGGGGTCGGAGCGGCCGGCGATTATCGCGAGTCGCGGTCTTGCGGCCGCTTGCGCAAGGTCAATCGTGGCGGGCGGGTACGGCCGAGTGCCGCAGGAGCGCGAAATCATTCACCGCGCAGGCGCGACAGGGCGCGCAGGAAGACAGGTCGGGGGGAATCACGCTCGCGAATCGGGCCCCATCAGGCGGATGCTTTCGCGCCTCAGCGCTGGAGGCTGTCCGGCGCCCGGATCGACGGGCTCGTCACCCCAGCGCGTCGTGCAGCGCCACGTACGCCTGCGTCAGTTTGTGGCTCGGGTCGAGGTGGATCATCGGCCGCGACTGCTCGTGCGATTCCTTCACGCGCACGCTGCTGCCGAGGTAGGGCTCGAGCACCGGCAGCCCTTCGTCGACGAGCTCGGCGACGGTGCGCTGCGGCAGCGTCGCGCGCGGCTGGAACTGGTTGACGACGATGCCCTCGACGGCGAGGTCGGGGTTGTGGTCGGCCTGGATCTCCTTCACGCCGTCGAGCAGCGCATACAGCGCGCGGCGCGAGAAGTCGTCGCAGTCGAACGGGATCAGGCAGCCCTCGGCGGCGATCAGCGCCGAGCGCGTGTAGAAGTTCAGCGCCGGCGGCGTGTCGATCCAGATCGCGTCGTAGTCGCCGTCGAGGTCGATCAGCGCGTCGCGCAGCTTGTAGATCTTGTAGCGGCTTTCCAGCTTGCCGTGCAGTTCGTCGAGCGCCGGCGACGCCGCCATCACGTGCAGGCCGTCCCATTGCGTCGCGACGATGAAGTCGCTCGTCGGCGGCGGCCGCATGCTGAACTTCAGAGTCGTCGCGAAGAACTCGGCGCTGCCGGCGGGGGCCTCGTCGGCGGCATCACCGAGCAGGTAGCGCGTCGAGTTGGCCTGCGCGTCGAGGTCGACGACCAGCGTGCGCCGCCCCTGGGCCGCGCCGATCGCCGCGAGGTTGCAGGCGATCGTCGACTTGCCGACGCCGCCCTTTTGGTTGAAGACGACCCGACGCATTCGTTGCCCTGATCCGTGCGCGTACCGCGAAGAACGTATTGTGCACCGCAGCACGAGGCCGTCGACGCCGCCGCGCGCCAACTCAGTCCGGCCGGTTGCGCCCGTAGGCGTCGTGGCTCGACACCCAGTCGCCGCGGATCACCGCACTCGACAGCGACGTCTCGCCGGCGAGCACGACCGCGGCACAGATCTCGGCGAACTTGTCGGCGCGGCCGCTGCCGTGGCAGCCGAGCATCTCGAGACACTCGCGCTGCGTCGCCAGACCGGTGCCGCCGCCGACGGTGCCGACGATCAGCGACGGCAGCGTGATCGACCAGTAGTAGTCGCCGCCGGGCAGCAGCTGCGTATAGACGATGCCGGCGTGCGACTCGGCGACGTTGGCCGCGTCCTGGCCGCAGGCGATGAACAGCGCGGCCAGCCCGTTCGCCGCGTGCGCGCCGTTGTTCGCCGACCCGGCGAGGAACGCGCCGACGTTCGACACCTGGCGCATGCCGAAGGCGACCGCGGTGTCGACACCCATCACGCGCTGCAGCGCGTCGCGCCGGATCACCGCCTCGGCGACGACCCGTTTGCCGCGCGTCAGCAGCGTGTTGATCTGCGAGTGCTTCTTGTCGGTGTCGGTGTTGCCCGACAGCAGGAACTTCGCGCCGCCGGGGTGGTGCGCGGCGATCCATTCGCAGGCCGCGAGCGTCGCCTTGCCGGTCATGTTCTGCCCTGCGGCGTCGCCGGTGGCGTAGTCGAAGCGCAGGTGGCGCAGCGGGCCGACGGCGGTCTGATGGATCGCCGTCAGCCGGCCGACGCGGGTGGTGCGCTGCGCGGCGTCGCGGATCGCGTCGAAGTTCGCGTCGACCCACTCGCCGAAGCGCCGCGCCGCCAGCGCGTCGTCGCAGAAGAACACCGGCGAGCGCTGCATCGCCGAGCCGACGACCGTCGTCGTCACGCCGCCGCAATCGGCGAGCAGCCGCATGCCGCGGTTGTAGCTCGCGACCAGCGTGCCCTCGGTCGTCGCCAGCGGCACGTAGAAGCTGCCGCGCGCGTGCTCGCCGTGGATGACGAGCGGCCCGGCGACGCCGATCGGCACCTGCGCGCAGCCGATGTAGTTCTCGATGTTGCCGGGCAGCGTCGTCGGATCGATCGTCGCGCTGCCGACGGCGTCGAGCGAAGCGCCGGTGCGCTCGCGGATGAACTCGCGCCGCGCCGCGGCCATCGCCGCGGTGTGGTCATGGGTCGCGTCGCGCGGCACGCGGTCGCGGTGACCCGCCGGCGCGCGGCCGCCGGCCGCTGCGACGGGGTCCTCCGTGGCCGCCGCAGCGGACGGTTCGGGGGCGTCGGGGACCATCGCGCCCGTCAGACGATGCCGCCCAGCCGCAGCGCCAGCAGCACCGTCTTCTGCAGCGCCACGTCGTCGCGCGTCGCCGGGTCGGCGACGCCCATGCGCTCGAGCAACGGCCGTGCGTGCGCCGGAGGCTCGGCCGGCAGCCCCTGCAGCGCGGCGGCGATGGCGTCCTCGTGGCCCTTGCCCGACTTCGCCTTCAGCGCTTTCAGCGCGTGGCCGAGCAGCATCTCTTCGCGCGTGAAGTCCGAGCCGAACGGGAACGGCGGAAACAGCCCCTGCGACTTGAACGCCTGCAGCGTCTGCCCGATGCGCTGCGGCGTGTTGTGCCGCTGCTCGTCGGGAATCTCGTAGTCGGCGGCGATCTTGCCGGCGGCTTTCGCCGCGGAGAGCAGTTCGTCCTGAAAGCGCGAGTCGGCCACCGCGAGCATCGCCTTGATCACGTCCTGGTCGCAGCGCCCGCGCAGGTCGGCGATGCCGTGCTCGGTGACGACGATGTCACGCAGGTGGCGCGGGATCGTCGTGTGGCCGTAGTTGAAGACGATGTTCGACAGCGTTCTGCCGCCTTCGTTGCGCGTGGCCTTGATCATCATCACGAGCCGCGCGTCGGGCAGCGCGTGCGCCATCGCGACGAAGTTGTACTGGCCGCCGACGCCGCTGACGACGGTGCCGTCTTCGAGCCCGTCGGACACGACGGCGCCGAGCAGCGTGGCCTTCATGCCGGTGTTGCACAGCCGCGCGTCGCGCCGCTGCAGCGCGCGCAGGCGCTCGTCGCCGTAGAGCTGGTTGGCGACGTCGACGCCGGTCATCTCGAACCGCCGCCGTTCGGCCTGCGGCATGCCGCGCAGCGCGTCGTAGAAGTCGCGCGGGCCGATGAAGAACCCGCCGCTGAGGACGACGCCGCCGGCGAGCCGCTCGCCGAGGCACGCCGCGGCGACGTCGGCGCGGTGTGCGGCGTCAAGCAGCAGCGCGCTGTAGCGGCGGCCGCCGCGGACCAGGTGGCCGTCGACGTGCTCGACGTCGGCGGCAAAGACGCCGCAGCGCTGCAGCCGCGCAAGCTCGTCGGGCGCCAGGTACGGCGCGATCAGCCCCTGCGTGACGAGCGTGTCGAGCAGGTCGCGCGGCAGCGCGCCGCCGGCGCGGAGCTTGGCCGCGTCGACGAGCGTCTGCACGCCGGCGTGCGGGAACACCGCCCGCTTGACCACGCCCGCCCGATACAGCTGCAGGAAGCCGTCGACGAGCATCTCGGTCGACCCGTACAGCCCCCGCTCGAACGGCGTGGTGCCGCCGACCGCGTCGATCAGCCGGCCGTGGCGAGCGGCGATGCCGCTCGACGCCAGCACGCCGGCATACGCGGCGGGCTGCGTGTGGCGCAGCGCGAGGCCGTAGGCGACCGCGTCGCCGAGCGCACCGATGCCGATCTGCAACGTGCCGCCGTCTTTCACCAGCGCGCTGGCGTGCAGACCGATCAGGTGGTCGGCGTCGGCCACCGCGAGTCGCGGCGTACTGAACAGCGCGTGGTCGGTCTCGTCGCTGTCGACGATGACGTCGTAGCTCTCGGGGCCGAGCTCGGCGTCGCCGTACATGAACGGCAGCTGCGGGTTGACCATGCCGATGCGCAGCCGCCGCTCGCCGGCGCGGATCGCGTCGCCGAACATGCGCAGCGTGTGCAGCGACGTGTCGGCGTTGCAGCTGGCGCTGTAGCAGCGCGCACCGTTGGCGTCGTCCTTGGCGATCATGTGCGCGAAGATGCGGTTGCCGTTGAGGTCGACGTCGCGCACGCTGTGCGTGTAGTTGCTGCAGATGTGGTCCTGCTGCATCGCGGGTACGCCCTTGTACGTGCCGGCCTTGAAGAACAGGTCGTGCACGCGGACGTTCGGCGGCATCTCGCCGCGTCGCAGGTCGGCGGCGAACGCGAGCTGCGGCACGCCGTGCCAGACGCGCTCGACGAAAGGTTGCAGGAAGCGCCGTTCGAGCTCGCTCGACCACGTCGGCACTTCGAGCGACAGCGCGGTGAAGATCGTCAGCCGCAACGACGAATCGCGCTTCGCCCGCCGGTACAGCGCGTTGATCAGCGGCACCGGCTTGCCCAGGCCGAGCGGCATGCCGATGCGGATGTCGTCGCCGAAGGTGCGGACGATGTGGTCGACGCATTGCTCGACGTCGAGCTGCAGCGGACGGTTCACGGTGGCGGTCATCGGTGGCTCTCGTTCGGTCGCGGCGGTGCGTTCGGCGGTCGCGGCAGCGGTTCGCGCCGGCCGCGGCGGCGGTCGTCCGGAAGGTGCTGGGCAGCGGCCCGGGGCCACCGCTTCGCGATGGCCTCGCGCGAGGAGCGGCGTCAGCCGGCGCGGCTCAGCCGACGGCCGACCTCGCCGAGGCCTTCTCGCAGCCGCTGGTTCAGCGTGTCGACAACCTGCTGCTGCGACCGTGCCGACAGCTCGGCGAGCTCCTTCATGTTCGCCAGCGCCTGGCCGAACGCCGCCTTGACCTGCGCGCCGACGTGCTCGACCCTCGCCTTCGTGCCGTCGGTCGCGAGCGTTTCGCGGGCGCCTTCGTCGATGTTCTTCATCGCCTCGGCGAGCATCTCGGCCTGGCGACGGAGCACCGCCTCGAAGCCGCGGTAGGCCTGCTCGTTGGCGGCCAGCAGCGCCTGCACGTCCTTGTGCCGGCTCTCGACCAGGTCGGTGACGTCGATCCCCGGCAGCTTCAGCCGCGCCAGCAGCGCCGACAGGTCGAGCGCGGGCGGCGCTGCGGCGGCGCGGGGTGCCGTGCCGGCGCTGCCGGCGGCGGTCGTCGTGCGGCGAGCGGTCTTGCGGACGCTCGGTTTCTTGGCTGCGGTCATCGATCAGGCCTTGTCGTCGCCGGCGGAGGAAACGGCCGTTGCACGCGGGCGGCGTGACCGCGTGCGGGCCGGGGTCGTGGACACGTTCGCGGCCGCAGCGGGGGCGGCGACCGGCAGCGCCGTCGCGCCGCGCCGCGGCGCGGCGGTGCGGCGGCGCTTCGACGCGGTCGGTGCCGGTGCCGGTGCCGGCGCTGGCGGCGGCCCCGCCGGCGGCTTCGGCGCCGCCGGCGCCGGCTTCTTCGACGGCGCAGCCGCTGCAGACGCGGCCACCGCGCGCGTCGTCGCGTCGGCCGGCGGCCGCTGCGCTTCGGCGGCGGCGGCGAGTTCGGCCAGCGCATCGCCGAGGTGGTCGGCGAGCTCGCCGAGGTCGGGCACGGTGCGGCGGCACGCGACGAGGCCGAAGTCGAGCGCGTCGCAGTAACTTTCGACGGTGATGTTCAGCGCGGTGCCGTGGAACGGGATCGAGCACGGGTGGAAGCTCGCCAGCCGCGCGCCGACGATGTACAGCGGCACCGGTGGCCCGGGAACGTTGGAGACCACGAGGTTGAACAGCGGCGGCAGCTCGCCGGCCAGACCGGCGCGGCGCGACAGGTCGACCATGCTGCGCACGAGCGCGCCGCTGCCGAGGCCGAGGTCGGGGATCAGCGCGTCGCGGATCGTGCCGAGCATCTGCTTTTGCTCGGCGGTCGATTCGCGCACCCTCAGCAGGCGCTGCCACGCGTCGTCGACGTCGGTCGCCAGCGTGCACAGGATCGACGTGTTCTCGTTGGCCGGCGCGGTGTCGCCCGGGGCGTGCAGCGCCACCGGCACCATCGCCGTCAGCGACGACTTCGGCAGCGCACCCTTGCCGAGCAGGTAGCGGCGCAGCGCCGCCGAGCACACCGCGAGGACGACGTCGTTGACCTTCGCGCCGGCGACCTTGGCGACGCGCTTGAACGCCGACAGCGGCAGCGTGCGCGCGGCGTAGGTGCGCTGGCTCGTGATCGCGACGTTGAACAGCGTCTTCGGCGGGCGCAGCGGCGGCAGGATCGCCCGGCCGTACTTCAGCGTCGTCGCATCGGGCAGCACCAGGTGGGTCCAGGTCTTCAGCAGGTCCGGCAGGTACTGCAGCGCGCGGATCTCCTGGCGCACGAGGTGGTCGGCCACGCCACGGACCAGCGCCGGCAGGTCGGGAGCGGCTGCCGCGGCGGTCTTTTCGGGCGGCGGCGGCAGCTGTCGCGGAACCGGCGTCGGGTCGTACATCGTCTCGACCAGCAGCCGGCTCGACGCGCCGTCCATCGCGCAGTGGTGGATCTTGGTGTAGATCGCGACCTGTCCCGATTCGAGGCCGTCGATCACGTAGAACTCCCACAGCGGCCGGCTGCGGTCGAGGAAGTGGCTGTGCAGCCGCCCGACGAGCTCCTCGAGCTGGCCCATCCGCCCCGGCCGCGGCAGCGTGTGGCGGCGGATGTGGTAGTCGAGGTCGACGTGATCGTCGTCGGCCCAGAACGGGTGGTCCAGCTCGAGCGGCAGCTGCACGAGCTTCTGGTGCAGCATCGGGATCAGGTGCAGCCGCCGCCCGATGTGGGCCTTGTAGGCGGCGTAGAAGTCGCCGTCGAAGTCGGCCGGCAGATCGACGAGGCTCATGCCGCCGACGTGCTGCGGCGTCTCGGCCGTCTCGAGGTACAGGTAGCCGGCGGCCTGGTCGGACAGTTGCTTGAACATCGCAGCTCGGCTCGCGGGCGCTACACCCCGAGCCATTCGGTGGTCATCCGTTGGTCCTGCAGCAGCGCGTTCGGGTCGCCCTCGAAGACGATGCGGCCGTGACCCATGAGGTAGGCGTGGCGCGCGAGCTGCAGCGCGATGTCGAGCTTCTGCTCGACGAGCAGCACGCCGACGCCGCGGCGCGCGATCTCGGCCAGCAGCTCGGCCACCTGCTGCACGATGCGCGGCGCCAGGCCTTCGGTCGGCTCGTCGACGAGCACCATCGTCGGGTTGCCCATCAGCGTGCGCGCCAGCGCCAGCATCTGCTGCTCGCCGCCCGACAGCACGCCGGCGGGGCTGTCGGCGCGCTCGCGCAGGATCGGGAACAAGGCGTGGAAGTCGTCCTCGCTCCAGCGCGGCGCGGTCGCGCCGGCCACCGGCGGCTTGGCGCCGAGGCGCAGGTTCTGGCGCACCGTGAGCCGCGGAAAGATGTCGCGGCTCTCGGGCACGTAGCCGAGCCCGGCGCGGGCAATGTGGTGCGGCGCCAGCCCGAGCAGCTCGCGCCCGTTCAGCCGCACCGATCCGCGTCCGCGGACGTGGCCCATCGCCGCGCGCACCGTCGTCGAGCGGCCGACGCCGTTGCGTCCGAGGAGCGCGACGACTTCGCCCGGCTGCACCTTCAGGCTCACGCCGTGCAGCACGCGGCTCTTGCCGTAGCCGGCGTGCAGGTCGGTGATCTCAAGCATGCGCCGCTCCGCCGAGGTAGGCCTGCTGCACGCGCGCGTCGGCGCGGATCTCGGCCGGCGTGCCGGTGGCGAGCAGCTCGCCGTGGACGAGTACCGAGATGCGGTCGGCGAGGTCGAAGACGACGCCCATGTCGTGCTCGACCATCAGCAGCGTCCGCCCGGCCGACACCTTGCGCAGCAGCGTCTTCGCGCGTTCGGTCTCCGAGCGGCTCATCCCGGCGGTCGGCTCGTCGAGCAGGATCACGTCGGCGCCCGATGCGATCGTCAAACCGATCTCGAGCGCGCGCTGCTCGGCGTAGGCCAGCATGCCGGCCGGCACGTCGGCGCGGTCGGCCAGGCCGATGTCGTCGAGGATGGCTTCGGCGCGGTCGAGCAGCGGCGTCATCCGCGACAGCCGGCGCCAGAACGCCAGGCCGTGGCCGCCCGACCAGAACAGCGCGCAGGCGACGTTGTCGCGCGCGGTCAGCCGCGGGAACAGGTTCGTGATCTGGAAGCTGCGCGACAGCCCGAGGCGGCAGATGTGGTGCGGCTTCAGCCCGCGCAGGCTCTTGCCGTTGAGCCACACCTCGCCGGCCGACAGCGGCAGCCGCGCGCTGATCAGGTTGAACAGCGTCGACTTGCCGGCGCCGTTCGGGCCGATCAGCGCGTGGCGCTCGCCGCGCTCGACCGTCAGGTCGACGCCGCGGACGATGCGCGTCGCGCCGAACGACTTGGCGACGCCGCG
The DNA here is from genome assembly GCA_965365495.1 of uncultured Burkholderiales bacterium. Lineage (GTDB taxonomy): Bacteria > Pseudomonadota > Gammaproteobacteria > Burkholderiales > Burkholderiaceae_C > Rubrivivax. The sequence continues at coordinate 2,340 of CBDUBX010000005.1, read as the reverse complement.
CAACTCTATCGCCGGTGCGCCCGCGCGGCGGGCTCGGCGCAGCGCGTCGGCGGCTTCCTCGCGCACGAACAGCGGCACGGGGTCGGTCACCGGCGCCAGCACGGGGCTTCTCATCGCGCACTCCTCGACGGCGCGGCGTGCGTCGCGCGGCGCATCAGCGCGCCGCCGGCGACGATCAGCACCGCCGCGGCAACCCACGGCCACGGCGTCGCCGGGTCGACGACGACGACGCCCACGGTGATCGCCTCGCCGGCGTCGTCGCCGAATCGCCGGTACGCCGACTCGACCGCGAGCACCGTGCCCGCGAGCAGCAGCGCCAGCGCGGCGCCGACGCCGGCGAGCGTCGGCAGCGCCTCGCGCCAGCCGCCGCGGGCGCGCGCCAGCGCCGCGGTCGTCGCCGCCAGCCCGGCCAGACCACCCGGCGACCACAGCACCATCGCCAGGAACAGCAGGCCGAAATAGAACAGCCACGCATGCGTCCAGCCCGACACGACGGTCTGCAGCAGCGTGACGACGACGGCGCCGACGACCGGGCCGGCGAAGCGGCCGATGCCGCCGATGAAGACGATCAGCAGCACCAGCCCCGACGCGTGTGCGGCCACGGTCTCGATCGTCACGATCTCGTTGTTCAGCGCCGCGAGCCCGCCGGCGATGCCGGCGAAGCCGCCGGCCATCACCAGCAGCTGATACCGCACGCGGTGCGTGCTGTAGCCGATGAAGGCCACGCGCTCGGGGTTGTCGCGCACCGCGTTGGCGAGCCGGCCGAACGGCGTCACGGTGACGAAGCGGATCGCCGCGGCGCAGACGACGGCCCACGCGCCGATCAGGTACAGCATCTCGCGCGGCGTCGCGAAGTCGATGCCGAACCAGCCGACGCCGGTGACGCGGTTGGCCGAGACGCCGGCCTCGCCTCCGAAGAACGCCGGGATCATCAGCACGCAGGCGGTGACGAGCTCGCCGATGCCCAGCGAGATCATCGCGAACGTCGTGCCGGCGCGGCGGGTCGACACCCAGCCGAGCAGCAGCGCGATCGCCACGCCGGCGAGACCGCCGACGAGCGGCAGCAGGCTCACCGGGAACGCCCAGTGGCCGGCGTTGATCGCCGCCAGCGCGTGGATCGTGAAGTAGCCGCCGAGCCCGGCGTACACCGCGTGGCCGAACGACAGCATCCCGCCTTGGCCGAGCAGCAGGTCGTACGACAGTGCGAAGACGATCGCGATGCCGATCTGCGCCGCGATCGACAGCGCGAAGTCGCCCTGCAGCACGAGCGGCAGCAGCGCCACCGCCGCGGCGACCGCGCCCCAGACGACGAGCGGGTGGCGCAGCGCCTGCGCCGGCGCTCCGATGCCGCGCAGGGGTCGCAGCGACATCGAGGCCGATGACGGGGTCGGGCTCACGTCAGTCCTCCCGCTGACCGAGCAGCCCGCGCGGCCGGACGATCAGCATCGCCACCATCAGCAAGTACGGCAAGATGGGCGCGAGCTGCGACACCTTCAACGACGCCACCTGCGCCGCCACCGACCCCGCAGCAGCGTCGCCGAGCACCGCCAGCGGCCGCCATTCGAGGCCGACCGCGAAGGTCTGGCCGATGCCGATCAGCAGCGACGCGATGAACGCGCCGCCGAGCGATCCGAGCCCGCCGACGACGACGACGACGAACACGATGCTGCCCATCGCCGCGGCCATGCTCGGCTCGGTGACGAACGCGTTGCCGCCGATCACGCCGGCCAGCCCGGCGAGCGCGCAGCCGGCGGCGAAGGTCAGCATGAACACCCGCGGCACGTCGTGGCCGAGCGACTGGACCATCTCGGGGTGCGTCAGCGACGCCTGGATCACGAGCCCGATCCGCGTGCGCGTCAGCGCCAGCCACACCGCGACCATCATCGCGACCGCGATGCCGATGATCAGCCCGCGGTAGGTGGGAAACGCCGTCGAGAACAGCGTGAACAGCGTTCCCGACAGCTCCGCGGGCACACCGTAGTCGACGCTGTTGCGCCCCCACGCGAGGTGGACGATCTCCTCGATCAGGAACGCCAGGCCGAACGTGAACAGCAGCTCGGCGACGTGGCCGTAGTGGTGCGCACGGCGCAGCCCGAGGCGCTCGACCGCCGCACCGAGCAGCGCCACCGCGAGCGGCACCGTCACCAGCGCCGTCCACCAGCCGAAGTCCTGGCTGACCTGGAACGCGAAGTACGCGCCCAGCATGTAGAAGCTGGCGTGCGCGAAGTTCAGCACGCCCATCATGCCGAAGATCAGCGTCAGGCCCGACGACAGCATGAACAGCAGCATCCCGTAGGACACGCCGTTCAGCAGCGAGACGAGGGCGAATTCCATCGAGCC